>NZ_JAEIMH010000102.1:28650-28984 GCF_016464295.1 Streptomyces sp. N35
GCCGGGTTGGGCGCCCCGGAGGGCCTGCAGGAGCCGGGCGGCCGCGCCGGGGGGGGGGCGGGGGACCCGAACGCCCGGCAGCTCCAGGCCGTCGAGCAGCGGAAGATGGGCGCGCTCGGTGATCAGGATCCGGGCCTCGGTGTGCAGGATGTCGCGGGCCAGCTCGGCGCCGCGCCGCGTCGGGTTGATCCCGGCTACGGCGGCCCCGGCGAGCGCGGCGGCACTCAACCACCGTGGAAACTCAGGGGTGTTGTCGAGCAGGACGGCCACGTGCGGTTCGGCGCCCCGCGGCAGCAGGTCCCCGAGCAGCGCGGCCCGGGCGGCCGCGGCCGCG
>NZ_JAEIMH010000103.1:0-2485 GCF_016464295.1 Streptomyces sp. N35
CCCGCCCGCCCCCCCCCCAAAAGACAACCCCCACGCAATATGTTCCCGACAAGGTTCTCAATTGCGGTGGACCTGTGGGGATTTGAACCCCAGACCCCCTCGATGCGATCTACCGACGGAGCGGTCACTGGGGGCTATGCCCCAGGTCACACGCACTCCAAGGATCAAGGATCGTCGGTAGCAGTGGGGAAGGTTGCTGTACTTCTCCGCTGTATCGCAGTCGGGCTGAGGCCGCCTTCAGGCCGAGGGGCGAGGCCAGCACCCCGACTGAGCCGGGGTGCTGGCGTTTCATCCCTTACTGCCCGGGTTCAGATGGTTCGCACGCACACGGTGTACGGATTGACGGTTGCGTCCCTCGTACCGGGGTTGCGCACTCCGGCTCCGCCCGGCGTCCCTCCATACTGGTGCAGCTCTACAACGGGGTTCGCCTGATTCCATCCGGAATTGATCACGATCCACCCTGCCGGGCAGGCCGGGAAGGGGACCGACGCGGTGCCACCGTTCGCGGGGATGACAACGGCGGCGCCATTCAGCTGCTGCGTTTGGAGCTGCGCCAGCGGACCTGCCGGGCCCACCGGACCGGCCGGGCCTGCCGGGCCTGCCGGGCCTGCCGGGCCTGCCGCGCCGGTGTCACCCTTCGGACCCGCCGGACCCGCAGGACCCGCAGGACCCGCAGGACCCGCCGCGCCGTCCGCGCCGGCCGCGCCGGTGTCACCCTTCGGACCCGCCGGACCCGCAGGACCCGCCGGACCTGCGGGACCCGCCGGGCCTGCGGCGCCAGTTGCGCCCTTCAGGGAGTCCAGCCACTCCTTCTCGGTGCCCTTGTAGCCGTCCTTTTCGACAGCCACGTCGTAGGCGGTCTTACCGGCCGCACCGGCTGCCCCCTTGGGGCCAGCCGGACCTGTGGCGCCGGCCACGCCCTTGGGGCCAGCGGGCCCCCTATCCCCCTTGAACATGCCCTTGTACTTGTACAGGTACGTCTCGAAGTACTCGTCGAAGCACTCCTTGCAGTCGAAGCCGGGGCCAGGGCCATACAGCGTCTCGACGGTGGAGGCAACGGGTACGGGAGAGGCCGCAACGCGGTCCTGCCGCACATCGGCGAATGCAGGAGCGGAGGCAGCGGAGAGGATTGCGGCAGTGCCGGCAATCGCAAGTGTTCTGAAGATCACAAGTTGATTTGTAGCGGACGAGTGAGTGCATCGCCCACCGTCGCGGCAGCGTCAATCCAGAGTTTCCCCCATTTGGACCACAGACCGGATAGACCCGTATGGCGACGCAGGCCGAAAACCCGGAGGGAGAGACGATCCAAGCGCTATGACTGACCGTGAATCACGGTCCCCTAATGCGCCGAAGGGTATAGATGATCAACCGACTCATCGCGGGCGGGCTACGGAGTGGAGCCCACCGGGCAATCACTGCGGCACTGCTGGCCGCCACCTGCTCGCTGGTATCGCTTGACCCCCCGCCCGCGGGCGATTTTCCCTTAGCGCTCAGCTCCGCGCACATCCGGGCCTCGGAGACTCGTCCCGTGCCCTCCTCCGCCTCGGGGCGCAACAACCGCCTACGGCACGCTCCGAAGCCGCCACCCCGGGTCCCTGACAAGGAACAGTCACCGCTATTCGAAAGCGACAAGAGGGCCCCCTTCTGCACCACCAAGGCGGGCCCGCATCAGAGGCAAATGGAGCGCTACCTCAAGCTCCGCCCCTTCGACGGCAAACAGTCCCCAGCCGACTGCCGGGCTATTCAGTCCTTTCAGAAGCGGCACGGAATCAGACCGGACATCGGCTACGCAGGCCGCGTCACCTGGGGCACAGCCATGCTTTACGACGAGAGGGCGCGCCCCAACCGAAACCACCGCTGCCCGGTGACCAGGGATCGGATCGTGTGTGTCGACCTCACGCGCCAACTCCTGTGGGTACAGCGCGCCGGCAAGGTGACCTTCCAAGCCCGGCCCATCCGGTCCGGCGCCCGCGGCTACCGCACCCGCACCGGATGGCACCGCATCTCCTGGCGCAACAAATGGCACCGCTCCACCCTGTACAACAATGCACCCATGCCCTACGCCCAGTTCTTCTCCGGAGGGCAGGCATTTCACGGCTACGACGAACCCATCTACGCACCCCCGGGCTCTCACGGCTGCGTCAATATGCGGCGCACTGACGCAAAAGCGCTCTGGACCAATATCACAAGAGGTCAACGCGTCTATATCCTCGGGCGCAAACCCGGAACGTGACATGCCGCATTTATCGCTGAACAGGAAAGAGCAGACCGATTCCCTGCTCAGTAATCTGCCTGCGTGCCCCATTCCGCCTGGCCTATTTTGGTGCGGCCCACGCTCGCGAATGGGCACTCCAAAAGGTCGGCGGAACGGCTTTGCCGCGGGCCCCTGACCAGGGAGGTGGGCAAAGTCCAGCTTTCTCCCCTTTGCGGGCGCGGGCGGTCGTGCCGGGCGGTCCCAAAGACGCAGAAAATGCAGAGGGGGCGC
>NZ_JAEIMH010000103.1:2495-15388 GCF_016464295.1 Streptomyces sp. N35
GGGGGGGGCGGCGGGGGCCCCCAAAAAAAGCAAAAAAGTGAGGGGGGCGCGGGGCGGCCCCCGCCCGGCCCCGCCGCGCTCTGCGCGGCCCACAATCCCCTGGATTGACCCTTCTGGACTTGGATCTACTTCGTCAGTCCTGGTGGTACTTGGGGTTCCTGGGGTCCGGCCCGCACTGTGCCCGGCCAGATCAACCGGCGCTCTTTTCTCCCGCCCAGGCTGGATCATGGCGGCTGGGCGATACCAACGCGGACGCGTCGCCATGGCGTGACCGTTCAGGCGGAGTGTCGCCGGCTTCCGGGGCGAGTTCATGCGGTCACTGTCGGCGCTTGCCTGCAGGCGAGCTTCAGGTCAACTCGCCTGTCCAAGCCGCCGGCGTTCGTGTCCACTTGGGATTGCAGCAGTCATGCCCTGCTTCCGGAGCGGCGGCTGCGACCGAGGGCGACCAATCCTGCTCCCGCCGCAAGCGTCAGGGCGCCGGCGCCCAGGAGGTAGGGGGTGGTGGAGTCGGAGCCTGTGGCAGCAAGTTCACCGGTGAGGTGCGCTGTTGCAGGCTTGGCCGGCTTGTTGTCGGTGACCGGTTTGGCGCCGCTGTCGGGAGTGGGTCGGTTGCCCCCGCCGGCTGCCGCGAGGAGGGTGAATTCGTAGTCGTCGGTCATGGCGACGATGTTGTCATCGTCCAAGGAGAAGCCGGCCGCTGCGCTGATCCCCTCGCCCGCCGGGGCCTGGGCGGTGAACTTCAGCCGTATCTCGATGGTGAGCTTCTTGCCCGCCTCGAGCCGGTGCTCGCCCATGTCGGTGAAGAACGCCCCGTCATCGGCGTACAGATCTGCCGCCTGCCACGAGCCTCCGGGCGCCTTGAACTGCAGCTGGATGTGATGCAGTTTGAGCTTGTCGCTCTCGTGCGCCAGCGCGAACAGCGGGACGAAGCTCTCGATCTCCTCGCCCTTGCTGTTGTCTACGGCCAGCGTGAACGTCGACCAGTTGCCACCAGCAGCGAACGTGGAGGGGAAGCCCACCATGTCCATGCGCGGCGGCTGCGAGGCGGCTTCCTCGTCGCTGCTGCTGGCCTCGGGCGAGGGCGCAGGGGAACTCGATACGGACGTGCTCGGCGACGGCTTTGCGGTAGGGGTCTCGGACTCGGTGGCGGTCGGTGTAGCGGACGGCGCCTCGGTCTCCGGCGTTGGCGAAACCTGGGGCTGCTCGGAGACGCCTGGCGCGGCGCTCGCCGACGGATCCACTTCTTCGGCCAGGGCCGGGGTGGCGAGGAGCATGGCGGGAGCGATAGCAGCAGCGGCCGCGAACGCGGCGGCACGGCGGAGGGTCATGAAGGGCCAACAACCTTTGGTCAGAGAGACACCTGCCAGAAGTCCCGGCCAGGTCACCGGACAAGCTAGTGATCAAGTAAGTGCCGGATAAGCGGCGAAAGTTGACTGCGGGAACTGAAAGATGATCGCTGACGCGTAGTCGGCGTTCAGGTGCCAGCAACAACAGCGGGGCCGACGGACTCGATGGCCCCGCGGTCCGGTGCAGAGTCATCGGCCCTCGCCTGGCCGCGTGTGGTCGATCTTGTCCGCGGGATGAACCATGATCGGGATGTCGAGGGTGGCACCCCCGGGCGCGGTCTGGCGCAGGGTGCAGGCGCCTGGTGGCTCGCCTGGCAACAGTTCGGGCAGCACTGTCAGCGTCCGGTCCGGTTTCCATAAATCGGCCGTCTTCGGCCAGGACCGTTGCGGTCGATTTCCGTGCCCTCCAGGGGTGCCTGGCAGTGGGGCCAAGTCGCCCTCCTTGGACAGGTCGCGGCCGGCGGCGAGCGCCGCGTCGTGAGAGCTATTGGGGCCGCCTACCTCATCGGCGTTGCCGTCGGCGCCCCACGTCTTCCATGTGGAAGGGAGCAGCTCGCACGACAGTTTGCTGCCGGAGTCTGTGGTGGCCAACAACTCGGCCGCAGCGCGGTATGCCTCGAGTGCGTTGGACGGTATCTGGATGGTGCCCGATTTCGCGCCGGGCTCTTCGGCGGCGGGGCTGTAGGGGTGACGGGATGGGCCGTTCAACAGGTGCAGGTCCGTGCGGTAGTCGCCGCGGGGCTGGGCCTGTGCCGAGGAGTGTCGGGCACCGAGCTCTTCGCGCCGCTCGGCATGCACCGCCGCTCAACGGCAGGCCGATCAGAAACACTCGGAAGCCGCCGTAGCATGCTGCCGGACTCTACTGAGCTTCGCGCAGCGGGGCGAGGCAACGAAACCTGAAGCGTTGAGACCGGCGCTGCGCCATCACACCGGCCGTGGACAGATTGCTCGCCAACAGCGTCACAGGGAACGGGCTCGGCAGTCCCTGAACGTGAGGGATCCGGGGCGGCCCACGGCACTCCAGCGCCTCGGATCCCGCCCAGGACGCACCCCGACCGGGTCACCGCCCCCAATCTCCGCGGCATCGTTCGTCTGCCAGCGGGTCAAGGCCCTCGCGCCCCGCTCCCGCATCACGCCCGAGCCCTTGTCATTACGGCCCGACCGTCAGCCCTCACCTGCCCACACCCCTCACGCAAACTCGTGTGATGCCCTCGGCAGGTCGTAGCAATGAGCGTGGCCGCCTTCCCAACGGATCCACTCAGGATCATCCAGGAACTGTTGCGGGTCTATCAGCCCCAACTGTTGCAGCAGTTTGACCAGATCCGCGTCGCTGTGCACGTGCCCGATGGCATCCCCTTGAACAGATATCGGGCGGCCCTCCCGAGTGGGCCGGTGCGCGATGATAAGTGCGGCTTTCATGACCCAAGGGTGCGGCTTCCACGCTCGCCACGACCCCCTGTCTCGGCCGTCCGGGTGACGCACGCAAAGAGCACACGCTTGTTCCCGAACGTTGCCTGAGGGGGCTGGCTCTTAGCCCGCAGCCCGCAGCGAAAGGTGTGGCAACAAGCACTAGTACAGCCGTACTGCAGGCAGCACGGTGCAACGGAGCGCCCCATCAGCACAGCGTGAAGTGCGGTGCAGGTTTCGCGGGTCCTACCGCGGCTCTCTGGTCAGTTGCCGGCCGCCGCTTCAGGCTGCCTGGCGATCCGTGCGTCACGTCGCTGGCGGCGGAATTGCGCGTAGCGCTGTTCTCCGGTCAGCCCGGCGCGGATTCCGTACCGGCTCGCCGCGCCAGATGAACCTTCTGCGGTCATCGCCTCAATCAAGCAGGCACGCGCAACCGGGCAAGTCCCGCATAGACGACGCGCTTCAGCGGCCATGCTGGCACTCGTGGCCGATTCGACAGGGAACCACAGGTCTGGATCGCAGCTTGCACACACCGCGCCGGCGCGCCAGTCCTCGCCACTTCCGCCCACACAAGTGGCCCTGGCTTTAGGAGTGTTCATGTTGCGCTCCTGTCGCTCGCGCCGACGGTCGAATACGACTGACTGCGGGCACAGGACAGCCGCTCGCGCGCCCGATCCTCCATGCCGGGCTCGGCGACCTTCGCTCTGGCCTCCACGTCCAAGACGACTCTCCCGGTCGCAGATGTTTTGCCAGACCCGCCTGTCAAGGCATTGGCGAGGTAGCGGACAACAGGCTGGGCCATGTCGGCGCTCCGTTCATAAGGGGCCTCTGCCGGTATCACTGCGAGACCCGCCCCACTCGGATGCAACCTTCATTGGCCACCCCTCAGCGACAGTCAAAGGGTGAATGCTCAGAACCATGGGTGACACCTTCGATGCAGGTTCCCGAATCCAACACAGTCACAGAAACCCCAGATCTCCCTCCTCCCTACAAAACCAGGAACAGCAGCGGAGGCGTTGGTGCACAGTGCAGCGTCCAGGACCGAGGCCGAATCGGACCGGAAATCAGTCTGGTCGCCGTGGATGGAGAGGCACGGGTGGCTCCACGCCGAGAACCACGGGCGGTCGTTGCCACTGGGTCGTAAATTCCTCACAGCATTCGTTGTCTTGCTGCTCACCGGCATCTTCACGGGTCTCGCCATCGGGCTGATCGTGTTCGCCAGCATGGTGATCGGCGCTGGACTCGGCCTCGCCCTCGGTGTGTCGACAGGCACTGCTCTTGTGGCCCACCGGGCGAGCCACCGAAGCCAGGACTGTCAGACAGGTTGACCTTCTCCAAGAATTCTTTAGCTGTGATTGTCGAGAGGGTTGCCAATTGAGCAGGATGAGCTGCCGCAGGCGCCGTCCGGCTCGGCCGTAGGTCCGCAGTTCGGCGAGTTTGGCCTTCGTTTCCCCTCCACTGCGCGTCGCTCCGCGAACAGAGCCCCGCGTCACCAATGCCGAACTCCGCACGGGCCTCAGACTCCACCGCCGCCTCTCCCAGGCGCCCTCGCCGGCCATGGCGAATAGATCGTCACAGCCAGGAGAGAGCATGGCATCACGCCCACGTCGCCCCTGACCTGCAACAACACGGAAGGGGCTATCCGGCGTGCCAATCGAATGACACTGGGATGCCAGCCGGTGCGCCACGCAACACCGCTGCACGTCAGCTCCCAGGCACGCCCCGCACCCACCAGCAGAAGCCAGCGCCGACTGCCGCCCATGCCCACAGCGACACACCCCACAGGGTGTCAGCTGACGTCATTTCTTACGCAGTTATTACAGCCCTCTGAACGTGAAATATCTTCTCTATTGGGCGAGTTGAGCGGGATAGGAGTTCCTGAAGGGGCTCCAGTCAAGTTGCCGCGGATTCGCTGCGGCTCACTTCCAACAGGAGTACAGGTGAACAAGCTCACTCGACTCGTTGTGACGGCCTGCATAGCGGGCGTCCTTGCCGGCGGGGCGGCCGCCGGGTCCGCCATGGCGGAGGGCACTCAAGCCCCGGCTGCAGCCAGCACCGCGGCACTTGCGCCCGTGACACTGACCAGTCATAAGGATGGCGCGGTCATTCCCGAGGGTCCGGTTACCTTCTCTGGCACTGCTGAACCCAATGGCACCGTTGAACTGATTGATCAGCTCAACGGTGAGTCCATCCGGAACTCGCACTCGAAGCGCCTCGGATTCACCACCGCAGATGCGCAGGGCAACTGGTCATACACCTACACCGCTGCGAGCCATGTCCTGGGGGAGAGCCACATCTCTGTTCACCTCCAGTACGGGGACGACTATGCAGGCGCCTCCGTCCTGTGGGGCGACCCTGCCTCCGTCAAGGCTCCGACGCTCAAGCAGACGCACCTGACGTACAACTCGCCGATCAGTGGAACCGGTGTTCCCAACACCTATGTCAGCCTCTACGACAAGCGTGAGACCGGCAATGTCTGGCTCAACAATGCGCTGGTGGACGCAAACGGAAACTGGAGCGCCGACCCCAACATGGCGCGCTCCTACAAGCTCACCGGTACCCGCACCCTTCATGTTGAAGGGTTCACCTCGGCTGACCTCCCCGTCACCTGGACTGAACGGTAACCAGCCCCAGTAGGCACCTGAAACACAGGGTGGTGCTGCCCACACACAGCAGCACCACCCTGCACAGCACCGCCGGTGAACCTGCCCTCCCCAGCTTCGCTCAGCCGGGGAGGGCAGTACTCACCAGCCAAGCCCCACCACCTCACCGTTGCCGCACGCGATGCGGGCTGCCAGCACGGACCGAGCGCCACCGGCGAGGCAACAGTGTCGGCTGCTGACCATGTCGGCGTACATGTGAACGTGGCCCTGGCAAGGTTCCGTCAGCGGAGATCACCAAGGGGACGCAGTGCTGCAGGTAGTCGAGGCAGTGCGCCAGTGCTGTGGGCGGGCGGAACACCGTCGACGTGCAGTGCGCCGTATGTATCGGTGTACAACGCGAAGTCGTCCACGCCCAGCACCCGCGGCGTCACGGCAGCCGGTAAGGGTACTTTCTCCAGCTGGAGCAGCACAGCGGTGCACGAGAGCGGCGCGATCTGCAATCCAAGGATCCAGGCCCCGCCCCAACAGCGAGGTCAGTCGCTGCTATTGAACTGCCAGCCCGTCCATATGCTCGGCGAACGTCGCCTTCGCACTGGCTGAGTTCTCGCAGTACAGCGACGCACACTCAGCTCGATGCGCACGGGCCAACCCAGAAATCCGGCTGCGAGCCGCGTCCCTCTAGTGATCTCCACCTCCGGAAATCGCGCCAGGTCCATTTCTGGCAGCCCCCTCCGGGGGCTCACAACTCACAAGACAGGGCTGGACCGCTCCGGGCCGGCATCCTCCCTCAGCACCACCGCGCCTTTGGCTCGAGCTGGGTCTGGCAACAGCTCAACCTCCAGGGCGGGAAGGCACCTTGCTGGCACGATCGGCGTCAACGGTGCCGTCCGCCAATTCGTCGCCACGCTGCGCGATCCAGTCGCCATGAGAGTGAGGACCGCCTGGACCACAATGCCGCCCCTCCGGATCCACTCCGTACCGGGATGCCCGACCGTTCGCACATCACTGACGGATGGGGCATACATCGCCTGCGAATCACACAGTCGGCCGGCGTCAAAGCATCCTGGCTCACGGGCGCGGCCGAGCGAACCAGCTGGCCGTTTGTTGCCGCGCGCAGTTGACGAGTATGTGGAGACCAAGAGCCAAGGCGAAGAGATTGAAGACCCGTCCGCCGGTGTGCCCAAAGATGCCGGTGGCGATCACCAGCCCGGCGAGGATCATCGCGCCCCAGCGGACGCCTGCACGACCGGTGCCGAATTTGGCGGCGAAGACCACCGCAGTCAGCCCCATAGCTCCGGCAGTGAACTGGCCACCCATGGAAAAGGGTTCGATACTGCTGACATCAATGGGCACGCTGTCCACCCTGTTGCCGACGACAAGCAGCAGTCCGACCAGCAGTTGGGAACCGCCGAGGATGCTGAGCGCCTGCCTGGTTCTCTTGACACGGCGAGGCATGGGCCACCGCGCAGGGCCGTAGGGCAGACTCGGCTGTGGTCCTGCCAAGGCCCTCGCGTGCGCCGGAGGAGACAGGGGCGGTGCATCGGCATCATCGGGGTCGCGAGTACTCACATGGTCCCCCCGATGGGCCGTCCTGCAGTCACTGATTCGTTCATGCCGCCTTGCCAAGGGAGGCGAAGACGTGCCTGCACCCGCCGAAACGAGCCGCAGTCGGTTTGGTGTGCCGGCAAAGGTCATATCCGGTGCCGCGTCTGGCGGGGGCAATGAGACGGTTGCAGCGATGCCACCCCGCCGCGAGTGGGCAGCCGTCGGGCTGCGCGCGCCGACTACGCCGCATCCGCAAGGCTTCGGCCAAATCGCCAGGACGCCCAGAGAAGCACTGGGCTGGATCTTGCCCACAGGCCGGGCCGGCCAGGTCAGCAGCATTGGCCGCAAGGCGGGTCAGCGCGGACCTGGTGGCGAATTCGGCGCGGCGGAGAGTGGCCATAAACGTCAGCGCCCTTGTCTTAGGGGGTTGGAGAGGGTCGGTCGGCACCGGCCTCGTGCCGGCATGACCTCAGGCGGGCGGCAAGCAAGAGTCGGCGGCCGGCCCCGGTGTCGGTACCGTCCGCCTCCTCAAGTCAGGCGGCCGCTCGCGGAACTCCATGCACCGCCCAGCACGGACGCACGCCTTGCCCAGGTAGGTCAGGCGGCCTTCGGCACGTCGCCCTGGGTCACCGTCAGATCGACGACGGAGAAGGTCGCACCTTGCGGATCGGACACCGTGGCGAAGCGGCCGAACGGGCTGTCGACCGGCCCGAAGTGCACCATGCCCCCGTGCTCCCTGACCGTGGCCAGCGCCGCGTCGCAGTCCTCGACCGCGAAATAGGTGTTGATGAAGGGCGGGACCTCAGCCGGAAAGCCTCCGTCCATCTTCAGACGGCCCAGGGCCGGCAACTCGCTGCCGGGTGTGTTCCACAGGTGAAAGTCGAGCGCGTCGTCATCGATCCGCTTGCTCTCGTAGCCGAAAACGGCAGCGAAGAAGGCATCGGCCGCTGCTGCGTCTCGGGTGGTGACCTCTGCCCAGCAAAAGGCCCCAGGCTCCTCCTGCTTCTCGAACCCCTTGTGCGTGCCGGGCTGCCAGACGCTGAAGTGCACGCCGCTCGGATCCTTGGCAAGCAGCATCGTTCCGAACTCGCCAACCTTCATGGGCTCCATGACCGGCTCTCCACCGGACGCCTGAATCGCCCTTGCCTTGGCGTCGATGTCTTTGACCGCCAAGTACAGATTCCATGAGGGCGTCACAGCGTCCGCGCCCGGCATGGGCGGGACAAGACCAGCGACTGCTTTGCCCTGGGAGTACGCCTGGGTGTAGCCCCCGTACTCCATGGCAGGCTCTCCGTAGGTCCAACCGAGCAGTTCGCTGTAGAAGTGCTGGGCGGCCACCGGGTCAGGGAACATTGCGTCGGCCCAGATGGGCGTTCCGTCGGGGCAGGAACTCATGTGGCGTCTCCTCTGCAAGGGGTGTCCGTCCTCTTGCTTACGGGGAGGCAGTCGGAACGCCATCGTGACGCTCCTCGTGCGCGTCTCCCGCCGGCTCCTCACATGAGATCGCGTGACGTCCTCTAACGGGACTGGGAGCATTTCGGTAGCCGGTCTGGCTTTGTTCACGGGTCGTGAAGCCGGTTGTTCACCGGTCTGTTGATGACTGCTGGCTGATGTTGTCGTGCGGGGTTCCGCGGCCTTCAAAGATGACAGCGCAGGCGTCCGGCTCGATCCCGAACGTCGGCGGACAACAGGTCGGCCGGTGGGATCCGGAAGTCGCCCCTGTCTCACGGTAGTGCTGAGGATGGTCTGTACGGGCGGGGGATGACGGCGCTGAGCCCCGTCATGGACACCCTCTCGAGCCCTCCGAGAGAACACAGGATCACCTCAGCGGTGGTTCCGTCGGATTGGGACGGATGGCAGATGGGTCTCTTCGCGCGACTGTGGTACTTCGGAGGCGGCCGTGGGGCCCGCAGGCCTGGTGAGTCCGGCAGCCTGATCGTCCGGCACCCCTGCGAAGGCGAATTGTGGCGCGTTGGCGAGGAGCGAACCGTCACCTGGAAGCTCGCGGGACGGTACGCGCACCCGGTCGACGTGGACCTTGTGGCAGACCGCGGACGCTCGCCCAAAGTCGTGCGTTTGGCAACCGCGCTGGACCCACGGGTGCTCGGCGGCCGCATCACCGTACCGACGGTGCCAGCGGACACGTACCGCATTGTCGTTGCCTCGCAGAACGCCAGCACCTCCAGCCGCTCCTTCCGTATTCAGTCCCCGGAGCAGTAGGCGGGTGACGTGCACCAGAGTGCATGTCGATCGAAGAGAACTTCGGCTCCTGACACTCGCGACGGCAGTAGGCCTCGCCCGCTGGCGGCCAAGCCGGCGGAGGATTGCTTCGGCGACTCAGTCGGGCACTGCGCGAGCGTAACGACGCATCAGAACAACCTGGGATAAGGCGCATTGATGAACAGCCAACAGCAGGATCGCACCAGTGCGGCAGGCAAGCACGAGCGAGCCGGCGCTGCAGTATCCCCGCTCAGGCTGCGGGACCGCCTCATCTCCTGGTGGGTGCGCGGGCGCATGGCGGCAGCGGGGGCCGCTGCCGTATTGACACTGTGGTTCGTTGCCGCCAACACGGCTTCTGTGCACGTGCATTTGTGGGTGTGGCTTCTGAAGGCTCCCCTGTGGCTGGTGCTGTTGTCGGTGTTCCTCGCGGGCGGCGCGCTGGGTGCCCTCTGCGCTTCCCGGTACACCACCCGCAAGTCAGCCAGCTGACTCGTTGATATGGGGGGAGCTGATGCAGCTCCCCCCGTCAACTCCGCTCACCTACCGTCGCATTCACCCAGTCTCCAGCGCTCACCGGGTCGTACGACACTGCAGCCCGCACCAGGCGATGAAAGTCCTGCTGGGCGCGCGGATCGTACACCCAGGCATCTGAGGCCTCGCGGGTCAACAGCTGGAGGGCCTCGAGTGGAATCATCGGTTCGACGCACCACCCGCCCTCTGCGGGATGCACTCGCCACACGACGAGCCTGTGGTGTTCCAGGTACAGATCGGTGTGCGGGATGTGGCGGCAGAGCGCCGTAAGGGGCCTGGCATGACCTCCGGTCTTGTGGAGGATCACCCCCCAGGTCTCATCCGCCTGATACGTGACATGAGCGTGCGGCATTGCGGATCTCCTGATTCTGCCGTCCGAGAGTGGTCCCGCAGGGACGCTCGTCGACGCCCCCTCCCAGGGGAGAGCCCATGCACCACGACATGACGGCGGTCAGACGCCGAGGAACTCATGCTGGCCCGTGAACGGGCTCACTCCATGGCTCCCAGCCGTCACCTACGCGGCGCCGGTGAGCCACGTCCGGAGTTCGTGACAGGTTCGAGCAATCGAACTCGTTACACGGACGACACTGCGCCACCGCAGGTCAGGTGTGCCATCCGGTGGCCTTCAGATGTTGTTGTCTTTCCGGGTGGACGAGTCTTGGGAGGAAGCCGACCGCGTTCAGGCCGATTTGGCCGAGGCCAAGCAGGACCAGGTTCCTTCCACGCCGAAGCCGTCGACGCCAACGCCTGCAAAGCTCAGAACACAGGTGCTCGTATGGCGTGAGCGACTGGTGCGGTCGGTGCTGTCGGTGGATTAGCCGCGCATCTTCCGCGCTCGCGGACCGGCACCGGCACCGGCACCGGCTCAGCCAAAGACCGCCGACCTCCCATGCGATGTCCGGCTTGGTCGGCCTGAACGCGGTGTCGGCGAAGGTGGAGATACTGCGTTCGAAGCCGAAACGCATGGTCGCGTGCGGCGAGCTCGACGAGCCCCGGTCTGCCGGGTCACACTCAACCGGGACGTGAGCGGCCCAGGCCGCGGGTCACGAACGTCGTCATCGACCAATACATCATCGTCTTGGCGGTGGTGTGACGCTCAAAATCGCGGGCCTGGCGGCGACTTTCCATCAGGTCGGCGCAGAACCCCTCGCCGGTCCGCCACTTGGGCAGCACAACCAAACCACGCATGTTGTCGCTGCGTTTGACGATCAACAGGACCAGGGCCAGCGCGGCCAGGCAGAATTCGGTCAGACTGTCGGCCCATCCGCCGTCAGCCCGGACACCGGTTTCTGTAGGTGGCGCGTCGGCGACGTGCCACAGCAGGACCTGCGCTGCAGCGCGGTCGCCAATGTCCGTGGCGGCCGCTGACCAGCTTGCCGCCGGCGAAGGCGCGGCCGTGGGATCGGGGTTTCGGACGCCACGAAGCGCCTTTGGGATACCAGCTGTTCCCGTCAGTACCGAACGTGGATGCTCGACGACCAACCATCGTCCCTCTGAAAGCGCCAGCAACTGGGAGAAGCGAATCCACCGGGGGCAACTCCGCACTCATACGCCCGGGTCGGCCGCAATTCAGGCCGCGCTGGGCTTCACCCCGATGCTCGCTCGCGGTAGCGGGCTTCGGTAGGGAGGCGCGTGGCGGGTGTGGCCCGGTGCTCCGCAGGAACGATCACCGGGCCACACACGTCGCAGAGTGTCAGTGCCGAAGCATCATGCAGCTACGGCCGAGACACGCTGCTACTGCGCAAGGTCACGTTGAACCACGGTGCGGTCCGAGTACCCCCTGTAGTCGCCGTAACCGACGGCGTGGACACCTACCTCCGTCCCGAGGAAGTCAGGAGCGGGCATCGTGTACGACCAGTTCCCGTTCGCGTCAGGTCGGAGATCGAACGACGTCTCGTCCCAGTTGTCGTAGCCCACGTACATGAAGGCTCCCGGCTCGCCAGTACCGGAGAGCGTGATGACGCGGTGCCCCTGCTCATTGACGCCGGCTACGGCCTTATCAATCTTGACCGGAGCCAGACTCACCACGTCGCGGTGCACCACTGTGCGGTCTGTCCCCAAATCGACGTATGCACCTCGGACCGAAACAGTCACCTCTGACCCTTGCGAGACAGGCACGAGAAGCGCGACCGACCAATTTCCGTAGCCGTCCGACCAGACGCTGGTGGACTCGTCGTTGGCCTGCACGGAGATGATGGACGTGGGCTTGCCGGTGCCAGAGACGGTCAAGAACGTGGGGTTGTCCTTGTTGAACACAGCGCTGGCGATCTTGAGAGGTGTCTGCTCGGTTGAACTCTGGGTGGCCGTGACCGGCACCCCGCTCGAACCCGCGGGGACAGCAGCCATCGCCGGTCCAGCCATCACACCACCGGCAACAGCAACTGCTACTGCCACTACGGCTATCCGCTTATTCACTCTTGGCTCCCTGGATCTCTTCGGTCGTTAAGTGGGTGAGGCGGCGGCCACCGCGCGCTGCAGCGCCGCGGTAGTTGCGAATGGCCGCGTCCAACCGGCCTTACATCCTCACCCCTTGATCAACTGTCAGCGATCGAGAACGTATCCGCATCATCCGATTGGATGACCTATAAATCGCCATTTGCCAGTACATTCGTGCAACTTGGACCTTTCCCCCGTGGCGCTCTTCCCGCATCGACCGCCGTCCCCTTCCCGAGCTGGCTTCAACGGCGCGGTCGGTCCCACCTACTCCGGACCGACTTGGACCCACGTGTCCGTCCGAATCCGGTTCCGTCTGACTCCACTTGGCACCGAGCGAACTGGGAACCGCCGGGGCCGGATGAGGCAGGAACAATGCCTGTCCGTTATGGGCTGGTCCAACTCGGGCCGGAAGAGCGTGGCCGGGTCGCAGCGATAGAGCCACCAGATCCGTGGCAACGC
Organism: Streptomyces sp. N35; assembly: GCF_016464295.1. Taxonomy (NCBI): domain Bacteria; kingdom Bacillati; phylum Actinomycetota; class Actinomycetes; order Kitasatosporales; family Streptomycetaceae; genus Streptomyces; species Streptomyces sp. N35. Next base: position 15,043 of record NZ_JAEIMH010000103.1, read on the forward strand.
AATCACAGAAGGGCCTGAGTTGGGTCTGCTCGCTGTGCAGAGAGGTGTGCAGCATCCAGTTCCGCACAAGGACCGGCCGGTGAGATATCCGCCGCGGCAGCAACGGCACTGATCAACTCCGCCCAGCAGGCCAGGGCCTACGCCGACTTCACCCGCCCGACAACTGGGCGTTGACGCCCTCCCCGCCCTGCTCAACGACTACGGCACCAGGCCCCGGCGCATGCCAGACCAGAAGCCCGAGGTCGCCCCCGATCACCGCGGGCGGTACCGCTGTTCCCGCTCGGCCACCGGGGGCCACCGCCGCGGGGGGGGGGGCCGGGCGGGCCCACGGGGTCCCCCCCCCGCG
>NZ_JAEIMH010000103.1:15398-28871 GCF_016464295.1 Streptomyces sp. N35
GCGGGGGGGGGGGCCCCCGTTCCCCCGCCCCCGCCCCGGCGGCCCCGGGCGGGGGGGGGGGCCCCGTGGTACTCACGCGGTCTCCTCGCCTCGGCCTTGCGCGCTCTCATGTGCGACCTAGATGCGGGAGCGGTCATGCTCCGCTCGGACCAAGGCGGCGATCTCACCGCGTGAGGCCATGCCCAGTTTGGCCAGGATGTGTTCGACGTGGGCGTCGGCGGTGCGTTTGGAGATGACCAGACGTTCGGCGATCTCCCGGTTGGACATGCCCTGGTGGACGAGGGCAGCGACCTCGCGTTCGCGGCGGGTGAGGGCAGCGAGCGTGGGGGCCTGCAGTGCGTCGCTATCGGACTGCTTGGCGACGGGCTCGCCGAGGGCGAAGGCCACCGCAGGCCGCAGGCCGAGCAGCTCGCCCTCGGCATACAGCCGGTCGAACTCAGACTTTCCCAGGGCCTGTTCGGCCAACGCTCGGAATTTTGCATCCATCGCGAGCAGAGCGGGGTCATTGGTCAGAAGCGGTACCACGCCACGCCTGATGCCGGCCGATGATCCCGCCAGTACGGCCGCATCAGCACATCTCCCTTGGGCGGTCGCGATCCACGCCAGCGCCGGAAGGGCGTTCGCGATGCCGGTCAAGTCCGGCAGGCGGGAGAGGTCGCGCAGGGTCTGCCGCGCATCCTCCAACGCGCCTGGAAGGTCCCCGGTCACAATGCGCACGACGGTGAGGAAGAACCGGGTGATGCTGGTAGCCCAGGCCTCGCCGACCGGAAACGCATCGAGAGCGCTGAGCAACTCCTGTTCGGCAGCCGCCAGATCTCCGAGCACGAGGAGGCGGTCGCCCGCGTTGCGGTGATGCACGGCAATGATGTGGGCATCACCGAGCTCACGCGCGACGACAGCCACCTCGTCGTCGACCCGTTGTGAGTCCTCAACCTGACCAAGGCGCAGATGGACGCCGGACAGGTAGACCATGCTCAGCGTGCAGCCATGCCCGTCGCCCGCCTCCCTGTAGTCCGCAGCCGCCTTCGCAAACCTGTCGGCTGCTTCCTCCAGCTCGCCGACGAGGGCCAGGCACATCGCCTGCAAGAAGCCCAGGGGGCCTCGGTCGGCCGGATCACCGCCGCCGGTTGCGTGCGCCCGATTGCTCCAGTGCAGCCCTTCCACCACCCGGCCGCGCCCGATCCACAGCCCGGCGAGCGCACCGCAGAGCGCGACAGCACCCGGCGCTTCTCCCGGGGTGGTCAGCGACCACTCCATGGCCGTACGGAAGTTGTCGATGTCGCGGTCGAAGCGGTGGGTCCAGGCGACCTGCTCAGCCCCGAACCAGGCTGCGTTGCCCTCCCTCGCGAGCCGCAGATAGTGGTCGCGGTGGCAGCGTACGACACTCTGCCGGGCCCCCGACTCATCGAGGCGCTCGACGCCGTACTCACGGATGGTGTCGAGCATCCGGTACCGGTCGTCCCCTTCGTCCTCGTCCCGGATGACGATCGACTTGTCGACGAGTCCGATGAGGTGGTCGACGATGTCGTACACGTCCAACTCGGCGTCCGCACAGACCTGTTCGGCGGCCGCGAGATCGAATCCGCCCGCGAACACCGAAAGGCGGGACCACAGGGTGCGCTCCTCGAGGGTGCACAGGTCGTGGCTCCAGTCGATGGCGGTCCGCAGCGTCTGATGGCGAGGATGCGGGCTGCGACCGCCGCCAAGTGCACGGAAGCGGTCCTCCAAGCGGCGAAGCACCTGCTCCAAGGGCAGGGCACGCAGGCGTACGGCGGCCAGTTCGAGGGCCAGGGGGATACCGTCGAGTCGCCGGCACAGCGCCGTGACCTGCTCCTCGTTCTCGGGCGTAAGGGAGAAGCCAGGGCGGGCAGCCGCGGCCCGCTCGGTGAACAGGCGTACCGAATCGGTCAGTTCGAGCGGGGCGACGGACACGGTGTGCTCGGCGGGCACGTCCAGGGTCTGCCTGCTGGTGAGCAGCAGACTCAGACCCGGGCATGAGCTCAGCAGGATCTCGGCGAGCATCGCGCAGGAGTCGACCAGGTGCTCGCAGGTGTCGAGGACAAGGAGGGACTGTTCCTCGCGCAGGAACTCCACCACCGCGTCCAGCGGGCTGCGCCCGGCCGATTCGGGCAGGCCGAAGGCCGCGCCGACCGCGTGCGGGACCAACTCGCTGTCCTTGACCCCGGCGAGCTCCACCATCCGTACGCCGTCCCGGAATCGGTCGGCGAGTGAGGCAGCCGCGCGGACTGCGATCCGGGTCTTGCCGACGCCACCGGGCCCGAGCAGGGTGACCAACCGGGCACTGCCGAACAGTGTCCGCACGCCTTCTATCTCACGCTCGCGCCCGATGAAACTCGTTGATTCACTGGGCAGTTCACCGCGTTGGCAGTTCCACAGGACATCCACCATGACCGCCTCGTCTCCCGCGCCTGCCAGGTCCCCTTCATCGTACGGACTGCGATACAGACAGTTGCTGACTTATGGGCGATTCCTACCGGTCCGAAGCCCACTGGCTCGCGCATGGCGAGGACGCCATCTCGGGGCCGGCGCCAGGCGGATGGGCATGCCGCGTGCGGGTCGGGTCAGGCTCACCAGGCTTGCGCCGGGCAGAACGACGGCAGGCGACCGATCATCGCATCGGCTCCAAATCCCCGAGGCAGCGACGCCTTCCCGCCGGCGCCGCCCCCAGACTCCCCCACCGGCCACCGCCGTGCACCGCTGAACACAAGCCCGGTGAACGCACTCGTCCGACTCTTCCGTCCTCGCACTCAGGCCGATCAGGATCGTGCGGAACAACCTCAACGTGGACCATTCCGCGGTGATACGACACGACACGGCTACACACGACTGGGTTCCCGTCTTCCAACTTCCCAGCTATGCCCACGATCTCAGTCCAGCGGAGGGGATCTGGTCACTCCCCGCGTCGCGGGTTCACCGCGAACGTCGCCTTCGTCGATCGGGATCACCTGCTGCGGACCATCAGACGCAGCCTGCGCAAGATCCGGCTTCGCCTCCACGTCATCGCCGACTGACTCGCCGAAACGAGCCTGACCACCACTGCAGGGCTCGAACCGAAGCACCCGACATCGACAAGGAGGACTCAAGCAACACTGCCTTGCCGGCCTGCTTCAGCGTGGACCACGAGCGGTGGCATGTTCTTCCAGGATGACCGACAGTGCGCCGAACATAGGATCTCCCATCCAACAGGCGCGTGCAGTCTCGTTGGCCGCACCCGCACCGCACCCGCTCCCGCTCCCGCTCCCGCAACAGCCGTACACCCAGCCTCAGTTCAGGCGGAGATCGTACGGGCGTGTGCGCCGGGACGGTGCCAGCAAGTGAGTCGGCAGCATCACTCGGCTGCACCGGGTCGCGGCGCCCTGCGAATTGGGGAGACTGCACGCCGGCTCACAGCGCAGGACCAGTTCGTGGCCGACGAACATCCGGTGGAGGCGACGGCATGCCAATCCGATCCCTGGCCGGTGCAGCCGGCGGGCCCAGACTCGAGTGAGACGCCGGCGAATCCGTTCACAGGATGGGGTTGGACCAAGGCGTCACCCGAAACTCACTGCCCCGGTATCGAGGCTGTAGTACGCCCCCACAATGTCGAGCCGACCGGCTGCCAGGAGCGGTGAGAGGTGTGCGTCCCTGCGCAGCGTACGCACCGTAAGCCGGGTGTGGGCCCGGACAACGGTATCGATCAGTGCGTCCTTGTCGCGGATGGACTTCTTGACGGCTTCCTCGTAGGCCGGGCGCAGGGCCGTGACGATGCTGCCAATTCCCCCGGGCACCTCCTTCGATGCGTCCTCGTAAGCCTCCACCGCCGCGGTCACCGCGCCGCACCGTTCATGCCCCACGACCACGATCAGCGGTGTACCGCTCTCCAACGGCCCGTACTGCAGGCTCCCGAGCACCAAATCGTCAAGGGTTTGGGCGGCGGTGCGGATCCCGAAGAGATCCCCCAGACCCTCATCGAACACGAGCTCCATAGGTACGCGGGAGTCGATGCAGGTGAAGATCGCGGCAAAGGGATGTTGTTCCTTGGCCAGGGAGCTGCGCCGGAAATGGTCCTGATCCGGGTGTACGGGATTGTCGGCAACCCAACGCCTGTTGCCTGCCTTGAGACGCTTCAGCGCCTCGGCGGGAGTGCTCGGACGGGTCGCCCCCGTGGCGGTGCCCGTGGAGCCCGGCTGGGTCTCCTTGGACTTGCCGTTGGCCGAGTCCTGGTTCGCCTTGGCACACGCGCTGAGCCCACCGGCCGCTGCCACCCCAGCAAGAGACAGCAGCCTTCTGCGGTTCATCCTCCGAGTCGCTGCACGTTCCGACATAGCTCTTCAGCTCCAACGGTGGTGAACGGTATTGCCGCGCCTGGGGAGCAGACTCGAGCAGCCTCGTCACGCGATCCAGCCGCTGCCGTGGCCGACGTCACCCGTGCGCTGCCGCGGCGCCGGATGGCAGGCGCCGGAGACACCGCAGGCAACGTGGAGAGCTAGCCGTCGGAAAATGTGCCAGTCGGGTGCGCGGACGCAACCGGGTGACAGTGGCAATCACTGCTCCCGTCGCCGCGATGAACCTCGTCGCGCCGGGTTTCGCACGGGCCTGGTGGGACGCTGCATGCCGGGCCTTTGGTCCGGCCTGCCCTGCTGGCGCAGACCGCCTGGCGAGCAGAGGGATCCGCGCTCAGGCCTGGGCAACTCCCTGCCCTGCCCTGTCGGCGAGGGTGCCGGAATCCCCCTTCGGACTTCCACCGGCACGGATGCCGGATGCCTGGCTGGTCCATTGAGGCGGCATACGCTGCGCTGGCACATCCTCGCGTCGCGTGAGCAGCTCGCAGTGCGGATACTCGGGATGGGTGCGGACGGAAGGACTCCTTCCCCCCCGCGCCTTGGGGTGGCGGAGTCTTCACGCCGATCTCGCCGCCACCCCGTTCTCCTCGCCCCGGCTCGGGTGCCTCTGGGCGGTGCGCCCCGGTTCTGAGCAGTGTGGTCGAAGCGAGGGACGACATGCTGGTGCCCGCAGCGGAGCACACTCCGACAGCCGTTCGGCACGGAGCATTCCGGCGCAGCGGGATGTCGCGGGCTGCGGCTTGTGGCACGGCTCAGGGGCGAGGCCGGGAGATCCATCCCGTGTATCCGCCGTGGCGCGGTTGATCAGAACGAGCCGGCCTTCGTCTACACGCGCCATCCCCCGGCGACCTTCGCACGTACGGTCATGGAGACCAGCACGGCGACCCCGGTTACGGGCAGCAGAACAGCGGCAGCGAGGAATTCAACGAGATAGGTGTTCACGTGGGCGGCTTCAGCGGTAGTCGTCCAGGTTACTGGCGGCATCCGCGTGGCTGAAGGCCGTTCCCCTCAGGCCCGGCAGCGGTCCGTCGTGTCCGGACCTGCTGTAGCGCCGCAGTCCGGACACCACCCCCACCACCGCTCATGACGGCCCCGCTCTCTGGGACGGGACACGATGGGCGCGCAGTTCGCGGATCGTCCAGGTGATCGCGAAGGCCAGGGGCGGCACCACCAGGATGCCGCCGCCGAACTCGGTCGAGGCGCCGTCGGCCGGATCGCCGGTGGTCTTGGCGAGCAGTCCCCACGGGAGTTCAAGGTGCACCGCGATGCCGAACCAGACGGAAAGCGTGCTGCACAGGGTGAAAAACACCATCAGTCCCGGCACCGACAGCATGGCCGCGAACAGGGGCCAGCCCCACCACCGCTGCCGCCACGAGTAAGCCGGCGTCACGACATCGGGCGTGAGCTTTCCGTCGAACGGACCGCCACAGGTACGCCACACGCACACCAGCTCCTGGGCCCGTATCGCTCCCAGCCGCTGCGCCCGTGGGCCGGTGCCCCAGATGACGGGCTGCGCCAGCAGGCGCCTCTCCCCGGTGTTCAGGAAGATCGCGACCCGGGTGTTGCCCCACGACGAGACCACCCCTACCGCGGCGATCTGCGGCCAGGCAACCTCGCGTCGCCACGGCGCGTACACGGTCAGGCCGGCCGGTGAGAGACGGACCGGGCGCAGGCGGTAGGAACCGCCCAGGAGATAGGCGGCTGCGAAGGTCAGCGCGAGCAGCACGTCGACCCCCGTGATCGCGTACATCACCCACACCACACCGACGGGCTGCAGCTCACCGAGCACCTGCCACACCGTCGGACGCCACACCAGCACCCCGCTGTCCGCTACCCGCCGGCCCGTCTTCGCCCGGCTCATCGCACGCCAGCGCGCTCGGTGACCCACCAGGCCGCTCCCCCGGCGACAAGGCCGGCGGCCACGCCGATCCCAAACAGCGCCCAGGAGAAGGTGACACCGGCCGCGTCGACGGCATCCACATTGGCCACGACCATGGCTGTCATGCAGTAGCCGATCACGACGGCGGTGCCGCAGCCGATGGCCGGCGTCATCCGCCGCTCAAAGTCGGTCCTGCCGAAGTCGGCGACCACCCCCAGCGCGAACCCCGCGCCGAGCAGCACAATGATCGCCAGGCCAATGAAGAGCACGGCCGTACGGCTGGTGAAACCATCCGCCCCGTCAGCGCCGAAGTGCGTCGCCACCTGTTCTGGGAGCCTCCCCCGCACCTTCATGTAGACGGCCGTGAACACCACAGCCGACACCACGAACGGCCCCACTGCCACCCACACCCGCTGGGAACGCCTGCTCGGCATCGTCGTACCGCCCTTCACCAGGCCATATACCGACGTGGAGGGACCCTCACGCCGCACATGACGGACCCCAACGCTCCTCAGCCCCCTCGGCTATTCCGGCCGGCCCTAGGTCTAGAACTGACGGACATTGTTGACAGGTGGGTCTCCCGGATCTAGGAGACCTGCATGATGAATGAACGCGACCTGTCGAGGCGGGCGCGGCACCGGCTGCGGGTTCTTCCGCGCTGTGCTTGAAGCCCCGTATTTGTGAGTCGCCCTGGCCTGCCGCTCGATCGTCGGTGAATAGCCGACGGGCATGCCGAAGGAGTCAGCAAGCGCCTGACGCTACTGATTGTTCGGACTGTGTTCCTGAACCGATCTACTGGATGGCAACGCTGGACACTGTGGCGTCGTCAGAGGTGCCTGCGCGCTCCTGGATTGCCCGAGCCACTTCTGTGTTCGAGCAGCCAATCCAGGCGCACACCGAAGGATTGTCCGGGAGCAGAAGGCACTTCGGTGTAACGGTCACCGACAGAGAGACCGCCGCCATGGGCACTCGGCACCCCGAGGCCTTCACCCCCAACACCCGTCGAGGCAAAGCCGCGTGATCCAGAACCACCTCTCCCTGGAGACCCCGCCCTGGCCACTCTCCCCGGTAGTCGGCAGGTTTCCACGCTGATCCACCGCGACCACTTCGAACCCGGAGTGCGCTTCTGGGCCACCGTGCTGTCCATCCGCGAGGCCGACCGCGAACCTCCCCAACTCGCCGAACACGTCAGCCAGCTCGCTGTCATCCACACCCTCGACGGCGACTACCCCGCCATGCTCACCGTGCCCAACTCTCCCGCCAGGACGTACCAACCGGCGTGGCCCCGTCCCACACGCGGCCTCACCGAGGCCGTACGCCGCGTCTTCGACCTCGTCGCGCTGCGTTGCGGGTCAGGTCTGGCCAGCGTGTACCCGACAGGGGTGGCCCATCGGATCAGGCGTCGTCGTCCTGATGGTCAAGGGCGAGGGTCATCGTCGCACCGACTGCTGGCAGGGGAATATTCCAGGCACGGCACAGGACGGCGGCGAGCTGACCGAGCCGACGGATGTCGGCCGAGCGTATGCGGTGGGTGTGAGTCGTGGCGGGTTCAGCAAGCCAGCCAGCACGGTCATACACCGCCACCGGAACCAGCCTGAGCCCACTTCCATGAAAGGCGCTGTCCCAGGCAGGGGCGGCGACGGACCGGAACATGATCCGCGTCGGCGCGCGGTAGAGCTGGCTGGCGACCTCGCGAGCCTCGTTCAGCAGTTCACGGCGCACCTGATCCCTCAGGTCTCCGCTCATCGCCACACCAGGAACAGTTGGGCGCCGAGGAGCAGGCCGGCCAGGGGCAGGACGACGGACTCAACCGGGGCCCTCAGCCGCACCGCCCTAAGCGATTCTGCTCCCGCTCGATCGTCACAGCGGCGGGCTGTGTCTAGGGCGCTCTCACGGTCTTGTTCCAGGTCAGCCTTCAGCCTGTCCAGGCCGTTGATGGTGGCACGCATCTGCTCGTGCAGCACTTGCTGCCCAAGGTCGGTGAGCATCACCCGCACCAAGCCCGAGCCCTTGGGGATCTCACGGCTGATCACATGCCCCTCAGCCGCCAACTGACGCAGCTGTTGGGCCAGGACCCGGCCGCGGATGCGCGTCTGGATCCTGAGTTCATCACGCGCCAGCTCACCACCCGCATTCGCCAGCACGATGTAAAGCCGAAGGCGTTCCAGGGACACCTTGTTCAGCGCGACCTGACACGACACGTCAACACCCAATCCTCCCGCCTCCATTTCTTATGCCCGAACAGCACACGGCGGCGCATCGGGTCCTGATTGGCTATCGGTTCGCAAAACAGCATGAACTCGGACGGTGAGGGAAGACGACTCCGGGAAACCACACCTGATCTGGCTGTTGCAGCAGATGCCAGGGACAGCGCCGTCATGTCCCCCGTGGCGTAGTAAGCCGCCCGGTGCGACGGATCCTGCGTGGTGTCCACCAGCGGACACATCCGTTCCAAACCTTGGTCAATCCCCGGGTCCCGCTCGCCGTGGCAGGCCTCGCTGCAGATGTACTCGACTAACTGGCTGCGCAGTTCGGGAAGCTCGGTTGGCATAGGGGTTACCAAGGGCGCAGCGAGGGCGGGCCCAAAACCCGCGCCATGATCCGGCTCGGCCCCTCCAACAGCTCGCACAGCACTCACGCCCCTTCACGCCGTTCGGGCCCCAAACGATGCCCCCATCCACTCGCATAAGGGATCTCCAAAAGAGGATCAATTGGCGTTCAAGGTTGATCAGCCCGCCCGGCTGACCGTTTGCTACCAAGCCGCGGGTCTGGCCACTCCTTCGCTCAAGAGACTCAGCCACGCGGCGCCGACCAGCGCCCCTTCGCCCACTTCTAGCCTGAGCCAGTTCCCCGGTCAGAGGTAGGTGGTGCTGGCGTACACAGCGCGGTCGCGCAAATCGTCAAACACGCCGGCAAACGCCGTACCCCAGGCGCCATTCCCGACTTCATTGCCCACTTCAGCCCTCGCCCCGCGCCCAACCTCTCCCAGAAGGAGGTAGCGGAGCTGACCGGCGCCTCCAGTGCCCACCACCGGCAGTTCAATCGAGACTGGAGCAGCAGGCACCTACAGCGATGAGTCCCTGGATGCTTTGCACCGCGTCCTCGCGCTCGATCCCACCGAGTGGACCACCCCGTGTGGCCTCATGCACGACCACCCGCTGCCCGTGGGTGCTCGAGCCCAGCATCCCGGTCTGACCGATCTGGTGCGCAGCGTGGTCCGCAGCATCGGCCTGCCTGCCTTCACCGAGGAACCAGGGGTTCGACATCGTGGCGGTGATGCCGAGCTGCTGCGCTGGCTGTCGGGGCTGGGCGACGGCATCAACACGATGGAGTGGGTGCTGACTTACCTCGAGGCCACATCCAGTTGATCTACTGACAGGACGCGTGGGTGCGGCCCAAGATCGCTCAACTGCGTGTCCAGGCCGAGGAATACCCCGCCTATGCGCACCTTGCCAAGGTCGTGGCCACGGTCCGACCAAACCCGCTGGCCGGGGGTTGTGGGACACCGGTCGCAGGTCAACGCCTACCGCCTGGCCGGCGATCCGCGTCGGATGCACGTCGGCAGGCACGGACCCACCCAATTCACCAAGCTGTCCGTCACGGGGCCGGGGCCGGCGACCAACGCGCCCGACTGGCGACTGCGCCTGGTACATGGAATGCGGAACAGGAACATACACGGAGTGGGAGCAGCCGATCTGGACTACGCCGAGCGAGCACGACACCTGCCGCAACTCCCCGCCATCGCACCGGATGGCCCACAGCCACCCCGATACTGGTGAAGCGCGGAAACCCATCTCCTGCGGACGCGCAGTCCCTCCGGGGAGGCAGGACAACACGCCGTTGACCACGCCGCCCCGGAACCCCCAATGGCCTCCCGCCACCTGCTGACGCGCTGCGCCCACCCAGCTCTCACTGGGCCCTCCGATGGAAACCAGCCGTGTCGCACACGATCAGCGAGCAGCTCCTGCCCCAACAGCATCAACACTGAAGCCAAGCGCGGGATGCTCTCTCCTCCACACGCGCCCCGGGGCGGCGGCCGACCCACACCCACAGGGCCGCCACCCCGGACCACACCAACAGCTGTACGCAGCCGGGCACCCGGATACCGTGACGAATCGCACCAAGCTCCGTTAAAGGGGGGAGCGTTGGAGTGAACTCAGAGGCCTCCCATGCTCCCCACGGTTGGTACGGCCCGTGTGCACCTGCCATCTCGGCGGACGGCCGTACCAACCCGCCCCGGGGCAGACAAGGCGGGAGGGGCAAACCAGGCCACATCAGAGCAAAGACATAGAACAAGCGCATCCCCACGCGAGGGTAAATTCGTCCGGTATTTCATGAAGCCGCGGTCAAAGATGCGCCCGTACCGGGAGATCCCCGGCCACCATGCGCAAGCCAGCACCCGCCTGATATGGGATGCCGGGGCTGCCGCAGGCACACATCACCGCCGCCTATAAACCCGCTAGCTGGGGACTTCGAACTCCGCCGCCAGTATCTCTGCGCCGCAGTCCGCCGTGGAGGTGTTCGGAGCGCCCGTCCCTTGCCAGTCGCCGTAGCGGATGAACATGCCGGTGTTGTTGCCCATCAGGCATGTCGCCTTCGCCCGGTAGCCGACACCCGCCTGCAAGCCCCGACACGTCACCGTCACCTTCGTGCCCTGCGTATCGACCGCACACGACAGCTCCGGCACCGACGAGACAGCGCCACCCCCGGGCCTTTCCGGAGCGAAGGGGATGGGCGTATCTGCGAGGGCAGGCCCTGCCGCCAGAAGTACTACGCCGACCGCTGCCGCAGCCCTCGTGAGGATGGAACGTTGCATCACAACACCCACTCCCTTACTGATCTTGCGTGCACCAACACCACCAGAAGAGCCGTGGCATGCCTATCGCCGAAGTAGTACCGGACGACACCCCATGGCCACGGCCGAAGGGTTCCGAAACGCGCGATCGAGGATGGGTGGAGCAGCAGATCCACGAATGGCTTGAGCCGCCGGGACCGTGGCCAGAACCGGAGGTTGATCAGGGGTCATCAAACGGCTCAGATACTGTCCTCTTTCGGGAACTTACGCCCCACAGACATCGACTGGAACCCTCGGCAAGACGTTCACCCGTTATTCGAGCAAGTCACTCACTCACAACCACGGTCAGCGCCGAAGTCGGCATGTCCGTCAGCGCCCTGGTCTCCCAGGTGAATGCAAAGCTCGGTATATCTGCCGCCACCACCGCGTCGTACACCTAGACCACGTCCTTCACCATGAGCACCACGGTCTCTTGACAAGGGCGGGATCCTCGAGCAAACGATTCGCGTGACGAAGAATCGCGCTGGAGCAACTGCGACTCCCGCACCACCAACTACTTCGCCTACGTCGCGGACAGTGGCTCCCAAGCGAATTAGCACGAAAGGCTCACCCCACACGCACTGCAGGCCCCGGAAAGAGGAGCTGGCTGTACGCCGCGCTGGCGGCAAGCATCGCGGGAGGCATGGCCGGCTGCGCCAGCGGAACCGATCAGCGGCCCGGCCATGCTGATCAACTACCGGTCCGGCCTCATCGCTGACAAGGGCATTAACGTCAGCTCGTTCAAGCAGTACACCAACCTCACCAACTGCGGCTATCCGGATGGCGGAACATGGAACGACAAGGGCGATGCCTGCAAAATCAGCGGCCGCTGATCCGGCCCGTGAAGCGGACACACGGCGCCGTCGCTGCGCTGATCGGGATCATCGCACTCACCGCATGCAGCGCTGACGCCCGGGATCGCGACCCTGACACCCTGCCCGACATCAGCAAGGTGTCGCTCGCCGCTCCGAGCACCGCGCAGCTGTTGGCGGAGCAGTACCGGAAGAACGGGGGCATCCCGTACGTCTCCGGGATCGAGCAGATGGGGTCAGGGCGCAAGGGCGTCCCGCTGGTGGCCATTTGGACAGACGCCCCGAAGGACAAGCAGGTCCCCTTCGACGATTTGAAGGTGTCGATCCTCGATTTCCTGGTGGCAGAGGACCAGATCTCGCAACCACACGGCTACATGATGACCGTCGTCGGGCCGGACGGAACATTTCTGCACCGGTTCGATGCCAGTTTCTGAGTGTGCGGCGTTCCCACTCTCGCGCCCGGAGCGCTGCCCGCGGCCAAGCTCGACGAATTCTGCCAGGCTGCCGTCGCTGCCCTGGGCACGCTCACAGCGCTGGCCATTCAGGCGCGTGTCACAGAGCGGCTGAAGGGCGCAACGCTGGCAGGGAAGCTGGGCAAGATGAGCACTGTGCCCCTGTGCCTTGCCACCTTCGTACTGGCCCGAGGCCTGTGGGAGCTCCACGCACTCGCCCTCCGCACCCCTGATGAAGTCTGCGGACTCCCGCCGGTGCCTGACGCATCAGTGCCAACGGATGACCATGTCCTGGTTCCCCGTGGTGAGCCAGTGCCGTTAGTCAGGCGGCTCGACGAGGGATCTGGTGCGCGCCTACGTTGAACCCAATGCTGTCTACCTGCCTGGCTGTGGTGGCAGCCTGCGCGCTGCTGGGCGTGTACACCGCCTGCCGGAACCGAACTACCCACGCCTGCCAGTCCCAGGAGACGCGTATGACCCACAACCACGCAGAGCTGTCGGACCGTCAGATACGCACGGCTGTCGGAGTAGTGGCCGGCGCAGCCGCCTTCGGGATCGCTGGTCCAGTTGTTCCAGCACAGGCGCCCGCCGGACCCGCGAATGGACCTCGAAAGCCCACAGAACGGCTGGCGGTCCTCGTAGCCGACCAGGCCAAGCAATACGAGATCGAGGGCAGCAACGCGGCGACCACTCTGCGGGTTGCACGGTCGCACGCACCAGCAACCTCACCGTCGCCGCGCCGTACGAGTCCAACTACCTTTCCCGTACTGCGATAGCCATCCGACCGGCCCTCTTTCCGCGAGGCGCGGCAGGCAGTCTCTTCCCTCGCAACTCATCGTCCTGCGGCGACATCATGCCCGCGTGGGCCTGTTCGCTGCCACCGTGCTGTTCCGGTCGCGTCGTCTGGTCTCGCCGGTATTGGCCTGCGCACCCCGGCCCTCGGCCCTGCTGGCGTGAGAGCCGGTTTGGGACCAGCCCGTTTGCTCGGCATGTTGGTGGCCAGCTCTCTGAATTGTCCATGCGGGCACTCGCGGGATACCGGACCAATGCTTAGTACCCACGGGAATCTGTTGATTTGTCTTGCTTCTCAGCGCCCCCTCAGGAACCTCTCATGATCCGCGGCAAAGCTCTGAGACATGACCGAGAGCTACCG
>NZ_JAEIMH010000104.1:0-11527 GCF_016464295.1 Streptomyces sp. N35
TTCCTTGGCGCCCGGCCAGGGGGTGACGCAGACGACGGCGAGCAGATCGTCGGCGCCGGGCCCGAGCGCGGCCCGCAGCGCGGCCACCGCCATGTCCCGCTGCCACCCCCGGCCGCTGGTCAGGACGGCCCGCAGCTCACGCGCGACATCCTCGCCGGCGCTCGCCTCGTCGGCGAGCAGCACCCCGATGCGCTCGGTCACGTCCATCGCGGCGGCGAGCTGTTCGGCGCTCGGGCCGGGATCGGTGTCGAGCAGCCACACGTAACCGTGGACGACGCCGCGATGCCGTACGGGAAGGCAGATACGGGCCCGCAGCACGCCGGCGTCGGGAGCGGCGGGAATCCGCACCGGCTCGGTGGCCCGCGCGATCCCGAACCCCTCGAACCAGGCGCGGACGGCGGAGGTCGACTTCCGGGTCAGGATCGACCGCGTCCGTACGGGATCCATCTCGATCTCGTCGTCGCCCTCATGCGCGCCGAAGGCGATCAGCCCGAAGTCCCGGTCCTCGAGGGTGGCGGGAGCGCCGAGCAGGGTCGAGACCTCGTCGACGAGGTCCTGGTAGTCGCCTTTCACCTGTCCATTCTGGGGTACCGGCCGCAGTGGCCGTCGTTCGCCGCCGCCACATGACCCGCTCGTCGCCTCATACAGATGTATGAGATCCGGCCCACGGATGCGTGACACCTGTAGATGGCCCCGAATCAGCGCGATCCTTAGGTTTCACGGAGGTTCTCCTGGCCGTTCCCGGAACGTTGGCGTTTCCTGGTGCGGCACCCCTGACCCCCCGCAAAAAATGGAGGTGCCCCGTGCTGGGTCCCGTGATCCTCGCCGCGTCCCGCAGCGACAAGATGCGCCGCTTCGTCTCCGCCGCGCCGGGCACCAAGCAGGTCGTCGCCCGGTTCATCGCCGGCGAGAGCGTCGACCAGGTCATCCCGATCGTCCAGGAGACCGCGGACAAGGGCCTCGAGGTCACCCTCGACGTGGTCGGCGAGGACATCACCACCGTCGAGCAGTCGCACGCCGCGCGCGACGCCTATCTCGAGCTGGTCGAGCGCCTGAAGGATCTGGGCCTGGGCACCAAGGCCGAGATGTCCGTGAAGCTCTCGATGTTCGGCCAGGCGCTGGACGGCGGCCACGAGCTGGCCCTCGCCAACGTGCGTCCCGTCGTCGAGGCCGCCGCCGCCATCGGCACCACGGTCACCCTGGACGCCGAGGACCACACCACCCTCGACTCGATGTTCACCATCCACGAGGAGCTCCGTAAGGACTTCCCGCAGACCGGCTGCGTCATCCAGGCCTACCTCTTCCGCACCGAGGACGACGCCCGCCGCCTCTCCGCGGCCGGCTCCCGCGTCCGGATCGTCAAGGGCGCCTACAAGGAGCCCGCGTCCGTCGCGTACCAGGACAAGGGCGAGATCGACAAGGCGTACGTCCGCATCCTGAAGATCCTGATGGAGGGCGACGGGTACCCGATGATCGGCTCCCACGACCCGCGCCTCATCGCCATCACCCAGGAACTGGCCCGCCGCGCGGGCCGCAAGCTCGACGACTACGAGTTCCAGATGCTGTACGGCATCCGCAGCGAGGAGCAGGAGCGCCTCGCCGCCGAAGGCCACCGGATGCGTGTCTACACCGCGTACGGCACCGACTGGTACGGCTACTTCATGCGCCGCCTCGCGGAGAAGCCGGCCAACCTCCTCTTCTTCGCCCGCTCGATCCTCACCAAGGGCTGAGTCGGCCCGCTCGCAACGACACCCCCTCACAAAGGAGTTCAGGAACTCATGGACGCTGTGACCCAGGTCCCCACTCCCGTCAACGAGCCGGTGCACGGCTACGCCCCCGGCTCCCCCGAGCGTGCCCGCCTCGAGGTCAAGCTCAAGGAGCTGGCCGAGAACCCCATCGATCTGCCGATGACCATCAACGGTGAGAAGCGGATGGGCGGCGGCGAGCCGTTCCAGGTCGTGCAGCCGCACGCCCACAAGTCGGTGCTCGGCACGTACCGCAACGCCACCCAGCAGGACGCGCAGGACGCGATCGACGCCGCGCTCGCCGCCGCCCCGGCCTGGCGCGCGATGTCCTTCGACGACCGCGCCGCGATCATCCTGCGCGCCGCCGAGCTGCTCGCGGGCCCCTGGCGCGAGACCCTCGCCGCCTCCACCATGCTGGGCCAGTCGAAGACCGCCCAGCAGGCCGAGATCGACACCCCCTGCGAGCTCGTCGACTTCTGGCGCTTCAACGTGAAGTACGCCCGCGACATCCTCGCCGAGCAGCCCCCGGCCAACTCCCCGGGCGTCTGGAACCGCATGGACCACCGCCCGCTCGAGGGCTTCGTCTACGCGATCACGCCGTTCAACTTCACCGCCATCGCGGGCAACCTGCCGACCGCCCCGGCCCTCATGGGCAACGTGGTCGTCTGGAAGCCGTCCCCGACGCAGACCCACGCCGCCGTGCTGCTCATGGAGCTCCTCGAAGAGGCCGGTCTGCCCAAGGGCGTCATCAACCTCGTCACCGGTGACGGCCTGGCCGTCTCGGACGTCGCGCTCGAGCACCCGATGCTCGCCGGCATCCACTTCACGGGTTCGACCAAGACCTTCCAGCACCTGTGGAAGACGGTCGGCAACAACATCGAGAAGTACCGCTCGTACCCGCGCATCGTCGGTGAGACCGGCGGCAAGGACTTCGTCGTCGCGCACCCGAGCGCCGACCGCGCGATCCTCAAGACCGCCCTGACCCGTGGCTCCTTCGAGTTCCAGGGCCAGAAGTGCTCGGCCTCCTCGCGTGCCTACGTGCCCGCCTCGATCTGGAACTCCGGTTTCAAGGAGGAGTTCGCGGCCGAGGTCGACGGCATCACGATGGGCCCCGTCACGGACCTCGACAACTTCATGAGCGCCGTCATCGACGACCGCGCCTTCGCGAAGAACAAGGCCGCGATCGACCGCGCCGCCGCCGACCCGTCCTGCACGATCGTCGCGGGCGGCACGTACGACGACTCGGAGGGCTACTTCGTCCGCCCGACCGTCATCGAGTGCTCGGACCCGGCCAACGAGGTCTTCACGACCGAGTACTTCGGCCCGATCCTCGCGGTCCACGTCTACGAGGACGAGGCGTACGAGGAGATGCTGGCGCAGATGGAGTCCGTCTCGGCGTACGCCCTGACCGGCGCGATCATCGCCGGTGACCGTGCCGCCGCGGCCGACGCGATGGAGAAGCTCCGCTACGCCGCGGGCAACTTCTACATCAACGACAAGTCCACCGGCGCCGTCGTCGGCCAGCAGCCCTTCGGCGGCGGCCGCGCCTCCGGCACCAACGACAAGGCGGGCGCGCCCCAGAACCTGATGCGCTGGACGCTGACCCGCGCCATCAAGGAGACGCTGGTCCCGCCGACCGACTACCGCTACCCGCACATGGGCTGACACCCCCACACGGGCTGACCGCCCCACAGTTCCCGCCCCCGTCCGGTCCCCACACCTGGACGGGGGCGGTTTCCGTTCCCGCGGTTCCCGCGGCTCCGCGTACGGCAGACTGCCCGCATGTTCCAGAGCGTGCGGACGGACGACGGCCTGCGCCTGTGGGCCTCCCGCGAAGGTGATCCGGGCGGTACCCCGCTGGTGCTGTGCCACGGCGGACCCGGCCTGTGGGACATGTTCGGCGATGTGACCGCGCTCCTCGGCGATCTGGCCGCCGTGCACCGCTGGGACCAGCGCGGCTGCGGCCGCTCGGCGCCGTGTGACGGCCCGTGGTCGACGGACCGTTTCGTGGCGGATCTCGATGCCGTACGGGCCCATTTCGGCCTCGGCCGGATGGTGCTCCTCGGCCATTCCTGGGGCGCCCAGCTGGCGTTGAGCTACACACTGGCGCACCCGGAGCGGGTCGGGACCCTCATCTATGTGAGCGGTACGGGAATCGGGCCGGACACCGACTGGCACCCGGGGTACAAGGACGGTCTGCTGGCCCGCCTGTCACAGGAGCCTCGACGGCTGGCGCGCTGGCGGGAGCTGCAGGCGCGCGGCTCCCTCTCCGAGGACGAGGCGCGGGAGAGCGCGGTCCTGCGGTGGACCGTCGAATTCGAGGACCGGGCACGGGCCTTGGAACACGCGGAGCGCATGGCGGACCCCTGGTTCCCGGTGAACCTCGCGTGCAACGCCGCCCTCAACGAGGAGCGCAAGCGGACCTGGGGCACGCCG
This sequence comes from Streptomyces sp. N35, assembly GCF_016464295.1. Taxonomy (NCBI): domain Bacteria; kingdom Bacillati; phylum Actinomycetota; class Actinomycetes; order Kitasatosporales; family Streptomycetaceae; genus Streptomyces; species Streptomyces sp. N35. Next base: position 4,182 of record NZ_JAEIMH010000104.1, read on the forward strand.
GAGCTCACCGCCGCGTGCGAGGCTCTCGACGTACCCGTCCTGATCGTCGACGGCGCCCGCGACATCCGTCCGCGCTCGGCGGTGGACTCGCTGGAGCGGGCCCTGCCGCGGGTGCGGCGGGTGGTGCTGCCGGAGGCCGGCCACCATCCCTGGGTGGAGGACCCGGAGGGGTTCAGGGACGCGGTGGCCCGGGTGCTGTGAAGGGCGGAGGGAACCGCTCTGCCGCGGTCCGGCATCTTGATCGACATGACGGGTATCGAACGCGACCTCTCCCTCGACCTGACGGGCATCGAGCGTGACCTCGACTGGGACGGCTGCCACAACGTGCGGGACCTGGGCGGCCTCGGGACCGTCGCCCGGGGTGCGCTCGTGCGGGCCGACGGCCTGGACAAGCTCACGGAGAAGGGCTGGGCGGCCGCGTACGAGCACGGGATACGCACCGTTCTCGATCTGCGGGAGGCCGACGAGTACGGGGCGGACGCCGCGCCCCGGCCCGACGGGATCACCACGGTGCGCGTCGAGTTGGACGGCATGGCCGAGGACGCCGCGTTCTGGGCGCGGTGGACCGAGGACTGGCGCTGGGGTACGCCGCGGTTCTACGGGCCGTTCATGGAGAGCTTTCCGCACCGGATCGCGGCGGCCGTGACGGCGGTGGCGCAGGCCGCGCCCGGCGGAGTCGCCTTCCACTGCGCGGCCGGACGCGACCGCACAGGGAACATCGCGCTCGTCCTGCTCTCGCTTCTCGGCGCCTCGCCCGAGGAGATCGCCGCCGACTACGCCCGCAGCGCGGCGAACATGGCCGCCCTGGAAGCCGCCACCGGCAAGCCGTCCCACCAGGACTTCCTGGACGCGGCCTACGCCGAACACGGCACGACGGCGTACGCGGACATGATCACGGCGGCCGGGGCGGTGCGCGCGCAGACGTATCTGCTGGCCGCCGGTGTCACCGAGTCCGACCTGAACGCCCTGCGCACCCGCGTCGCCTGACCTTCACCGTCCAGTTGGCGCACGGACGTCGACGTACACCCTCGGACGGGGCATCATCACCGCATGATCACGATTCATCTGCGGTACGAGATCGACCCGGACCGGATCGAGGACTTCGAGGAGTACGGGCGTCGCTGGGTCGACCTCGTCAGCCGTTTCGGCGGCTCCCACCACGGCTACTTCCTGCCCAGCGAGGGCGACAGCGACATCGCGTACGCGCTGTTCTCGTTCCCCAGCCTCGCCGCGTACGAGCGCTACCGCACGGACAGCATGGCGGATCCCGACTGCCAGGAGGCGTTCGAACTGGCCCGCAGGACCAAGTGCATCAAGCGGTACGAGCGCCGCTTCCTCCGTCCCCTGGCGTGACCTGGAGGAGCGCCTCCACGGCGGCCCGCGCCTCGGCCGGGCCCGCCGTCGGCGCCAGCGGAACGCCGATGCGAACCCGCAGCTGGGTGCGGTGCAAGGAACCGTGCTTCGGCAGCAGCCGGCCCGTGCCCATGAGCGCCACGGGCACGACGGGCACCCGGGCGTGCTGGGCCAGCAGCAGGGCCCCGCGGTGGAATCGACCGAGCGACCCGTCGGGTCCGCGGGTGCCCTCGGGGAAGAGCACGACCGCGTGCCCCCGGTGCAGTTCCTCGGTCATGGCGAGCAGATCACCGAGACCGCCGCCTGTCCTGCGTACGGGAAAACCCGCCGCGAGCCGGCGGCAGATCCGGCGCCGCCAGGCGGTCGCGAACCAATAGTCGGCCGGCGCGGCGATCCGCGGGGCATGGCGGGCGTCGAGCGCGGCGAGCAGCGCCGCGGTGTCCGCGTGCGGGGTGTGGTTGGCGATCACCACACAGCCGCCGCTCGGCAGCCGGGCCCCCCGGCGTACCCCGCCGGTCGCGGTGAGGGTGGCCCGCCACAGGGACTTGCGCAGCCGGGCGGACAGACGGCGGGGGAGTGCGGGCAGATGGACGCAGTGCCGGACCGGGCTCATCGGGACATCACCCCCGCCGTCAGGAGCAGCGCCACAAGGAGCGAGTCGATCCGGTCGAGGAGCCCGCCGAACCCGGGCAGCCAGCTGCCCGCGTCCTTCACGCCCGCCTCGCGCTTGACCATGGATTCGAGCAGATCGCCGATGACACAGCCGACGAGGACCGCGGTCCATACGAGCGGGCTGAAGGCGCCGAGTGCGGCCAGCGCGCCGGCCGTCGCGGCCGCGCAGCCCACAACTCCGGCCCAGGTCTTGTTCGGTGACAAGGGGGAGAGGCGGCGGGCGAGCGGGCCCCGGCGGCCGAGTGCCGTGCCGCCGCACCACGCGCCCACGTCCCCGAAGGCCACCGCGACGCCGACGGCGAGCGCGGTGTCGCCGAGCAGCACCAGACAGGTCAGGCCGAGCGGAATCCACAGAAGGCCGAACGCGGTGCGGCTTGCGCGTGTGAAGCCGGTGGCCGTGTCGGCCGTGAGCAGTGCGGGCCCTGCGGCCAACAGCAGGACACCGAGGGCGAGTTGCGGTCCGAGCGCCTCGGGGGCGAGCCAGGCGAGCGCGGGCAGGGCGACGGCCGCGACGGTCAGCACGGCCCGGTCGGCCCGGGTGAGCCCCGCCATCCGTACGTACTCCAGGACGGCCACGACCCCGAGCCCGGCCGCGAAGAGGGCCACGCCCGCGCCGCCGAGGAAGAAGGCGCCGAGGAACAAGGGAGCCGAGCAGGCCCACGTACGCCACCGACGGCGCAGCTCGGCCCGCATCCGCAGCCGGGCCGGGAGCGCGGCGACCGCGATCCCGCCCGCGCCGAGCACACCGGCCACGACCGGGACACTCCGGGAAAGGGTGCTCATCGCGTACTCCCCACCGCGGCGGCCGGCCGGTCGGCCAGCTCCCGCCACACCCAGGCGAGGCGCACCCCCGCCGTGACCAGCGAGCCGACGGCGAGGGCGCCGAGCACCGGCACGTACCACCCCGTGGCCGCCGCGTGCACGACCAGAGCACACCGCCCGGTCTTCCCCACGGGCCCGCCGTTGCGCCGCGCCGCGCCGGCCGCCGCGCCCGCGAGCGCCACCCAGGAGGGCCCGGTCGCGGCGAGCGCCGCGCAGGCGACCAGCCACGGCGGGGCCACGAACAGGAACCCGGCCAGCATCGCCAAGTCCGCCAGCCGGTCGCCGAGTTCATTGACGACCGCCCCGCGCCGCGTGCACTTCCCCGTGTCACGGGCCAGCGCACCGTCGAGGTTGGCGAAGGCGAGCCGGGCCGCGAGCAGAACCGCGACCGGGAGCGCCGCCCAGGGCGCGGGCAGCAACCCGAGCGCCACCGCCGCGGCGCCCGCACACAGCACACCCGCCCAGGTCAGCGCATCGGGGGACACCTGGCGCCGGACGAGCGCGGCACGGGCGCCGGCCAGCCGGTCGGCGTACCAGGGCTTGAGAGCGTAGAGGCCGTTCATAGGGTGACTGTCCCGCCGGACCCGGTGGGTCCGACACGGCACGGATACTCAAACCGGCCTGAGTACCGCCGCGTCGGGCGCCGTGCGTGCACTCAGGCCCGGACGATGATCTTCCCCAGGTTCTTGCCCCGCAGCATCCCCAGGAACGCCTCCACGATCCGCCCGAACCCGTCGACGACCGTCTCGTCGGAACGCACCCGGCCGCTGCGCAGATGCGGCACCACGAACGCGTACAACTCGTCCTGCAGCGACCGGTAGTCGCTCACCAGGAAGCCCTCCATGCGCAGGCTCTTCTCCACGATCTCGGAGAGGTCCACCGGCACCGGGGCGAGCGTGGTCCTGTTGTACTGGCCGATCGTGCCGATCCGTACGATCCGCCCGTACTGCCGCAGCGCGCCGACCGCGGCGCCCAGCTGCTCGCCGCCGACGTTGTCGACGAAGAGGTCGATGCCGTCGGGTGCCGCCTCGGCGAGCAGACCGGCGGCGGGCCCGTCGTGGTAGTCGAAGGCGGCGTCGTAACCCACCTCGTCCGTCAGGTACTCGACCTTCGCCGCGGATCCCGCGCTGCCCACGAGCCGGCCCGCACCGAGCAGCCGTGCGAGCCGTCCGGTCGCCGTGCCGACGCCGCCCGCGGCCGCCGACACGAACAGGTCCTCGCCCTCCTTCAGGCGCGCGATCCGCGTCAGTCCCACATAGGCGGTCAGTCCGGTGCCGCCGAGGATGCCGAGATGCGCCGAGAGCGGTACGCCCTCGAACCGCTCGATCCCGCGCGCCTGTCCGGCCGGTACGGCGGAGTGCGTACGCCAGCCCGCGCGGTGGAAGACGAGGTCGCCGGAGGAGTACGCCGGGTCGCGGGATTCCAGGACCCGGCCGAGGGCGCGGCCTTCGAGCGGGGCGCCCAGGGCGAAGGCGCCGTCCATCATCTCCCGGTGGTACGGGTCCACGGACCAGTACAGGTTCTCGACGAGGAGCTCGCCCGGCGCGGGCTCGGGCAGGGCGGACTCCACGAAGCGGAAGTGGCCGGCGGTCGGGAAGCCGGTGGGGCGGGCGGTCTGCTGCACGGTGAGCGCGGTCTCGGTCATGGACGCGACCGTAGGAAGGAATGCGGGCGCCGGGCAGAGGGTTGCGTTCATGGAACGGCCCCTTCCATGAACCATCCTCATACGCCGAGGTGAGAGCGCCCATGACCGATCCCGCGCCCCTCGGCTCCGGCATCGATCTCGCTCCGCGCGAACTGCGGATCCTGGTGGCCGTGGAGCGCGAGGGCGGGTTCTCGGCCGCCGCCGCGGCCCTCGGGCTCACCCAGTCAGCGGTCTCGCACTCGGTGCGCGGCAGCGAGCGCAAGATCGGAGCCGTGCTCTTCGAGCGGGGCCGCACCGGAGCGCGGCCGACGGCGGCGGGGGAGCGGGCCGTGGCGCACGCCCGCCGGATCCTGCGTCTGCTCGACACTCTGGTGGCCGAGGCGCGCGGGGCGGCGGGCGGTGCGGTCGAGGGCCCGCTGCGGATCGCCGCCTTCCGCAGTGTCGCGCTGCATCTGCTGCCCCCGGTGCTCGCCCGGCTGCGGGCCGCCCACCCCGGAATCGAGCCCGAGGTGCGGGTCGTACGCGAAGTGGGACCCGGCACGGCCGGTGAAGTGGCCGCGGGGCGGGCCGACTTGGCGATCGCCACGATCGGCACCAGCTCGCCGATCCCGGCGGGGCTCGTGGGCGGCGTACTCCTGGAGGAGCCCTACTCGTTCGTGCACCCGGCCGGGCATCCTGACCCGCGCTCGCTGCCGCTCGTGGACTGGACGGAGGCCTGCACCTCGTACACGCGCGACTGGTGGGCCGCCCAGGACTGGATCCCGCGCGCGAGTATGCGGACCGAGGACGACGGAGCGGTGCTCTCGATGGTGAGCGCCGGCCACGGAATGGCGATCATGCCGGCGCTCTCCCTGACCGGAGCGCCGGCCACGGTCGCGATCACCGATCTGGGTCCGCGGCGCCCGACGCGCGAGGTCGGCTACGTCACCACACCCGAGCTGGCGCGGAGCCTCGCGGTCCGCGCGCTGATCAGGGAGCTGCGGGCGGACCGCACGGTCTCGGGCGGACCGGACCCGAGGAGCTGAGAACCAAACGTACGGCCGATGGATTTTGCCTGGCGTCTCAGATACTAGGAAGTCCGAGTAATTGTGGAGACAGACCGGCTGACCTGTCCTAGCTTGGTAGGAGCCGAACGAATCGCTCGATCAAGCGAACGGCGGTTGTGAGCCGTGCCCCCATGCAGGCAACCCCTGCGGGCCTTCGCTCCCCGCCACTCCGGCGTCTCGATAACCCCTCATTTCGCACTCCACTCATGCCCCAAGGAGTCAGCATGTCCGAGACGACCGTCGCCGCCCGCCGTGTCCTCCGCGTCCGTCATGGATCGGGGACCGCCGAAGCCGAGCGCAAGAACGCCGCCGCCGCCCTCCAGCGCGCCCTCGACCGCAGGGACAACGGCGGAGCCGCGGGTCACTGATCCGTCCGAACTGATCCGTACTGATCCGTACCAGGAACTCCGCGCGATCTCGAAGTGGTCGATGCGCTCGCCGTTCTCGGCGAGCGCGGAGACCTCGAGCCGCGGTCGCGCCCCGGCGCTCGCTTCCACCGCGAGGAACGAGGGCCCTGTACGGCGCTCGCGGTTCCATCCCAACGGCCGGTCCGCATACTGGACATCGTGTGTCAACACCTGGGACCCCGAGTACGGTGACGGACATGTCTCGACGCATCAATCTCGCAGTGATCCCCGGTGACGGCATCGGCCAGGAGGTCGTGACCCAGGGACTCAAGGTCCTCCGCGCCGCGCTTGAGCAGGACGTGAAGCTCGAGACGCAGGAGTACGACTTCGGCGCCAAGCGCTACCACGCCACCGGTGAGACCCTCACCGACGCCGACGTCGAGCAGCTGAAGGCGCACGACGCCATCCTGCTCGGTGCGATCGGCGACCCGAGCGTGCCGTCCGGAGTCCTGGAGCGCGGCTTCCTCCTGAAGCTCCGCTTCCTCTTCGACCACCACGTCAACCTCCGCCCGAGCAAGCTGCTCCCGGGTGTGGCCACCCCGCTCGCCGGCCAGCCGGAGATCGACTTCGTGGTCGTCCGCGAGGGCACCGAAGGCCCGTACACCGGCAACGGCGGCACCATCCGCAAGGGCACCCCGCACGAGGTCGCCACCGAGGTCTCCGTGAACACGGCCTTCGGTGTCGAGCGCGTGGTCCGTGACGCCTTCGCCCGCGCGCAGGCCCGCCCGCGCAAGAAGCTGACCCTGGTCCACAAGAACAACGTGCTCGCCTTCGCGGGCCACCTGTGGACCAATGTCTTCAACGAGGTGGCCAAGGAGTTCCCCGAGGTCACCACCGACTACATCCACGTCGACGCCGCGACCATCTACCTGGTCACCGACCCCGGCCGCTTCGACGTGATCGTCACCGACAACCTCTTCGGCGACATCATCACCGACCTCGCCGCGGCCGTCTCCGGCGGCATCGGCGTCGCCGCCTCCGGGAACATCAACCCGAGCGGCGAGTTCCCCTCGATGTTCGAGCCCGTGCACGGCTCGGCCCCGGACATCGCCGGCCAGGGCAAGGCCGACCCGACCGCCACCGTGCTGTCCGTCGCGCTGCTCCTGCGCCACCTCGGTTACGAGGCCGAGGCCGCCCGTATCGAGGAAGCGGTCGCCGCCGACCTGGGCGAACGCGGCGAGAGCACCCGTACCACCGAGGAGATCGGCGACGCGCTCGCCGTACGAGTAGCCGGCTGACCCTCGGATACTCGCCGACGGGTCACCACGAGCCCGCCGGAAGCACCACGTCAAGCCGCCGGGCAGCCTGCACAAGGCACCCGGCGGGGTCTCGTTTGCGCCGCCGGCTGGCCCCCTCCCCCCCCTGGCCGCCGCCCCCCGCCCCCCCCCCCTTCGCCCCCCC
>NZ_JAEIMH010000104.1:11537-27956 GCF_016464295.1 Streptomyces sp. N35
CCCCCCGGCGGGCCCCCCGGGCCCCCCCGGAACCCCCCCCGCCAGCCCCCGGGCACCCCCGCCCAAGCCACCGGGCGCCTTCTCGTTTGCGCCGCCGGATGCCACCATCGACCCTTGGGCCGCCGCACACCGCCTCCACCCGTTTCGCCCACGGCCGGACACGAGCGATAATCGAACGTGGGGCCGCGGAATGTGGGGTAGCAAGCTCTCAGTCGTCCGGGACTGGATCATTTTCCGAAGACTGGGCGTGAGGCGCGGTCCGTCACACACGAAACCGGTGAAGGACATCCACTCATGACGACGCCCACGATCGAGCTCAAGCCCTCCTCGCACCCGCTGTCCGCGGCCGAGCGCCAGGCGATCCTGGCCAACCCCGGCTTCGGCCGCCACTTCACCGACCACATGGTCACCATCAAGTGGACCGAGGGCCGCGGCTGGCACGACGGACAGCTCGTGGAGTACGGCCCGCTCTCGATCGACCCGGCGAACATGACCCTGCACTACGCGCAGGAGATCTTCGAGGGCCTCAAGGCCTACCGGCAGCCCGACGGCACCGTCGCCACCTTCCGCCCGGAGGCCAACGCCAAGCGCTTCCAGGCCTCCGCCCGCCGGCTCGCGATGCCCGAGCTGCCCGCCGAGACCTTCATCGAGGCCTGCGACCTGCTCGTGCAGCAGGACAAGGACTGGGTCCCGGCGCACGGCGGCGAGGAGTCCCTCTACCTGCGCCCGTTCATGTTCGCGACCGAGGTCGGTCTCGGTGTGAAGCCGGCCAACGAGTACCTCTTCATGGTCATCGCCTCGCCCGCGGGCGCGTACTTCGCCGGCGGTGTGAAGCCCGTCTCGATCTGGCTCTCCGAGGACCGCGTGCGCGCCGTTCCCGGCGGCATGGGCGCCGCGAAGACCGGCGGCAACTACGCCGCCTCGCTGCTCGCCCAGGCCGAGGCCGCCGCCAAGGGCTGCGACCAGGTCTGCTACCTCGACGCGGTCGAGCACAAGTGGGTCGAGGAACTCGGCGGCATGAACCTGTACTTCGTGTACGGCGACAAGATCGTCACCCCCGAGCTCACCGGCTCGATCCTCGAGGGCGTCACCCGTGACTCGCTCCTCCAGGTCGCCCGCGACCTCGGCTACACGGCCACCGAGGGCCGCATCTCCCTCGACGAATGGCAGCGCGACGCCCAGAACGGCTCGCTCACCGAGGTCTTCGCCTGCGGTACCGCCGCGGTGATCACCCCCGTCGGCACGGTCAAGTGCAACGCGGGCGAATGGGCCCAGTCCGCCGGCGAGCCGGGCCCGGTCACCCTGCGCCTGCGCGAGGCCCTCCTCGACATCCAGCGCGGCACGGCCACGGACAAGCACGGCTGGATGCACACGCTGGGCTAGGTCCCGCGTCGTACGTACGGCGAAGGCCGGGCTCCCCGCGGAGGGGGCCCGGCCTTCGGCTTTCTTTCAGCCCCTGCGGCGTTTGAGCAGATCCGAACGGGAGCGAGGGGGGGGCGGCCCCCCTCCCCCCCCCCCGCCCGCGCCCCGCCGGGCCCCCCTCCGCTCCGCCCCGATACCCCGGAGCTTCACGATCCGCTGCGGGCTCGCCTACGAGATCAGGCCCACGATCGTCGCGCTGATGAACGACACCAGCGTGGCCCCGTACACGAGCTTGAGACCGAAGCGGGCGATCTGGTCGCCGTGCGGCGGCGAGAGGGACTTCACGGCGCCGGCGATGATGCCGATCGAACTGAAGTTGGCGAAGGACACCAGGAACGTCTGGACGATCGCCGTGGCCCGCTCGCCGAGTTCGACCTTCCCGCCGGGGTTGGCGTCGGTGAACGCGAGCATCGCCACGAACTCGTTCGACACCAGTTTGGTGGCCATGATCTGCCCGGCGTCGACGCACTCGTCCCAGGGCACCCCGGTGAGGAAGGCGAACGGGGCGAAGACGTACCCCAGGAGCTCCTGGAAGCTCGTGCCGCCCGTGAGCCCCGAGACGAGCCCGTTGATCAGCGCGATCAGCGCGACGAACCCGATCAGCATGGCCGCGACGGTGACCGCGATCTTCGCGCCGTCGAGGATGTACTCGCCGAGCATCTCGAAGAACGACCGCTTCTTCCGCTCGGGCGTGACGACCACGTCCTCCTCGGGCGTCAGCTCGTACGGATTGAGCAGCCAGACCACGATGAAGCCGCCGAAGAGATTGAGCACGATGGCGGCCACGACGTAACGCGGCTCGATCATCGTCATGTAGGCGCCGACGATCGACATCGAAACCGTGGACATGGCCGAGGCGCTCAGCATGTAGAGGCGCTTCGGGGTCAGCGTGGGCAGCAGCGTCTTGATCGCGATGAAGCTCTCGGACTGGCCGAGGATCGCGGCCGATACGGCGTTGAACGACTCGAGCCGGCCGGCTCCGGTGACCTTCGACAGGACGATGCCGAGGTACTTCACGATCAGCGGGAGCACCCGCAGGTACTGCAGGATGCCGATCAGCGCGGACACGAAGATGATCGGCATCAGCACGCTGAGCAGGAACGGCACATTGCCCTCGGCGTCGGGGTCGGCGAGGCTCCCGAACACGAACGCCGTGCCGTCACCGGCGTACTCCAGGAGCTTGCCGAACCCGTCCGCGAGACCGTTGACGGCGCTCTGCCCCAGGCTCGTCTTCAGCATGACGAGACCGAGCAGGAACTGGACGACGAGCATCAGCCCGATGTACGGCGCCTTGACGCGCAGCAGCCGCAGATCGCGGGACGGCAGGAAGGCCAGGGCGAGGAAGACGACGAGCCCGACGAGTCCGATGAGGATGTGCACAGGCCTACCGCCCTGCTGACGGTGCGCGAGAGATCATCCGCCAAGGAGACCCGGCGGGGCCGGCCTGCCGGGGGATCTGCGCCGCAGGGGCGGGCGAGTCCACCCGTGCCGCGTATCCGCGTCATTCGCATGTCAGGGGACCTGCCCGCGTGGGATCGTGGACCCGGCCCTGGTGGGGACGGGGGTGGGGCGAGCCGTGCACACAGTCGACTTCCAGGCCGAGATCGGTCCGGCGGGACCCGGCGCCTATCAGGTGACCTTGCGTGCCCCTGACGGCGCGGAAACGAGCGCCGACGGGGTGCGGCTGCCGGCCGGTGCCGAGGAGCTGCGCATCCTCACGGCCCGTATCCCCGATGCGATCCTCGCCTCCTCCGCCGTGGTGCGCCGCAGTGCGCCGCCCGAGGAGCGGCCCGTGCAGGAGCTGGGCCGGATCCTTTTCGACCTGCTGCTGGCGGGTGAGGGCCGTGCGCTGTTCGCCGCGGCTCGTCACCGCGCGGCCGATGCGGACCGTTCGCTGCGCCTGGTGCTGCGGGTGCGTCCGCCCGAACTCGCGCGGCTGCCCTGGGAGTTCCTCTTCGACAGCGGCGAGAACATGTACGTCTGTACGACGATGCCGCTGGTCCGCCGTCCCCAAGTAGCCACACCCCAGCGCCCGTTGGTCGTTGCCGCGCCCCTGCGCATCCTGTGCATGGCCGCCCGCCCCGACGATCTCGAACCCCTCGCGGTCCAGGCCGAGCGTGACCGGCTCGTCGGCGCGCTCGCAGGTCTGCGGGAGGCCGGGCTCATCGAACTCGGCTGGGTCGAGGGCGAGACCTGGCGCGCCTTGCGCACCGCGCTCACCAGGCGGGGCCCCTGGCACATCCTGCACTTCATCGGCCACGGCGGCTTCGACCCGGTCGCCCAGGAAGGCACCCTGGCACTCGCGGGCGAGGAGGGCGGCACGTACCAGCTCGGCGCCGAGAACCTCGCGATGATGCTGCACGCTCACCGCTCGCTGCGCCTGGTCGTGCTCAACGCATGCGAGACCGGCCGCTCGGCGGCGGCCGACCCCTTCTCCAGCATGGGCGGTGCGCTGCTGCGCGCGGGGGTGCCGGCCGTGCTCGCGATGCAGTACGCGATCTCCGACCGTGCGGCGGTGGAGTTCGGCCGCACCTTCTACGAGGGCCTCGCGCACCGGCTGCCCGTCGACGCGGCGGTGACGGAGGCGCGGCAGGCGATCCGTCTGGCGTTGCCGGGGACATTGGAGTGGGGGACGCCGGTGCTCTTCATGCGGGCGGCGGAGGGGGTGTTGTTCGAGGTTGCGGAGCCGGTGGCGGAGATGGCGCGGGCCGAGGCGGTGCGGCCCGTGACCGAGCCCTCGTCTGCGCCGGCACCCGCGCAGGTGCCGGCACCCGTACGTCCGGAACCGGAGCCCGCACGTCCTGAGCCTGAGCCTCTGCGCGGAGAGCCTGAGTCTCCGCGCACAGAGCCCGGTGACCCGCTGGCCCGTTTCCGGCTCGCCGGGCTCGGCGGCAGCCCCGCGCGGGCACCGCAGGCAGGTGGCCCCGCCGGTGTGGCAGGGCCTGCCCCCGCCCGGCCCGAAGGCCGGCGGTTCCGCCGCCGCTTCACAGGGCCGCCACCGCGCATCACCCGCGTCAGCGGTCCCCGCGGGCCTGTTTCGCTGGCGTTCAGCGGGGACTCCGGACGCCTGGCCATCGGCGGCGGGGGGTGGACGGCCGTGGTCGTCGATCGCGCCGGCGGGCGCGTGTGCCGGGTCCGCAGTGGCGGATACCTGGCCGAGGCACTGGACGCCGTCAAGTCGTCCTTCATGTACCAGGAGGTGGTCCTCGATGTGTCCTTCGACGCCGCGGGCGAGACCTTCGCGACCGTCGCGGGCGGTTCGGTACGCGTCTGGCATACAGCGTCGGGCAGCTTGGTCGAGAAGCGTTCGCTCGGCAACGGGAGCAGTTTGACGGCGGCTGTCGCCGAGGGCGGCCGGGTCGCCGCGACCGTTCACCACGGCGTGGTGACGCTCAGCGAGGCCGGGGGCCCGAAACGGACGATACTGATCACCGAGCTGATCAGAGCGGTGGCGTTCTCGCCCGACGGCACCTGGTTCGCCGCGGCCGGACATCCGCAGGCGCCGCCGGCTGTGCAATTCACGGGGCTTTCCGGAGGAAACGCCCGGGTCTGGGGCACGAGGTCCGGCGACGAGGTCCTGAGCCTGCCCCATACCGACGCCGTGGACGCCGTGGCCTTCAGCCCGGACAGCACCCGCCTCGCCACGGCGAGCGGAAAGACCGTTCACGTCTGGGAGTTCCCCGCAGGCGGCCGGGTCCTGGAACTGGCGCAGAGCCTCCGGGTCAGCGACCTCGCCTTCGGCCCGGACGGCACCACGCTCGCCACTGCCCACGCGTCGGGCGCGACGGTGTGGGATCTGCGGAACGGGGGCCTCCTGTGGGAGCACCGTTCTCCGCCGGAGGGCCCGAAGTACGGCCCGCCCGGTGTGCGCCGTGTCGCCTACAGCCGCGACGGGACCCTGCTCGCCGTCATCGAAGGCCCCGACGTCCTGCTCCTCGACCTCACCCGCACCCCCTGACGAGAGGCGGCCCATGACCACCCAACCCCCGCCCGCCGCCGTCCTGTTCGTCCCCCCACAGGGCGCCCCCCCCCCCGCGGCCGCCCCCGCCGGAGCCCCCCCCCCCCCCCGCGCGGAGGGGCGCCCCATGCCCCCCCACCCCCCCCCCCCCCCCCCCCGGTTCGCCCCCGACCAGCACGCCCCCGGCACCGAGACCGCCCTCGTCGAAGCCCTCACCGACCTCGGCCTCACCGTCCGCGTCAAGGCCGTTCCCGTACGCCGCAGCCTGGAGCTCCTCATCCTCGTCACGCTGCCCCTGCACGCCTTCCTCGGGAGCCTCGGCGGCAAGCTCGCCGAGGACGCGTACCGGAAATTCAAGGAGGCGGTCCGGCGCACCCCGGCCCCGCGCCCCGTGGCCCTCCAGGACACCGACACCGGCGTCCGTGTGCTGCTCACCCGCGACCTCGACGACGAGGCGTACCGGCAGCTCCGCGCCCTGGACCTGACGTTGGTGCGCGGCACCCTGCGCTACGACACCGCAGGCCGTGCCTGGAGGCTGATCGAGGATGCGGCCGGCTGAGCCGAGGCACTCGTTTGAGTGCCGCTCGATGTGACAGATCTCAAGCTGTGACCTCGACGATGCCCACGACGCCCTCCAACGTTTAGAGTGGCACTCTAAACGTCACCGAGGGAGTGCCCGGCCCCATGCGACTCACCCCCACCGAACGCGACCGCCTGCTCCTGTTCGGCGCCGCCGAGCTGGCCCGTGCCCGGCGGGCGCGCGGCCTCAAGCTCAACGTGCCCGAGGCGACCGCGCTGATCGCCGACACCGTGTGCGAGGCGGCCCGCGACGGTCTGCGCCTGGCCGAGGCGATCGCGCGGGCGAAGGCGGTGCTGGGGCCGGACGACGTGCTGCCGGGCGTCGCCGATGTGGTGACCGAGGTGCATGTGGAGGCCGTCTTCGACGACGGGTCCCGGCTCGCCGTGGTCTCCGATCCCCTGGCCGGGGGCTCGCTGGGGGAGGCGGCTCCGGGTGCGGTCCTGCCGGGACCCGCTCATCAGGAGCCCGCCGCGACCGTGCGTATCGACGTACGCAACACCGCGTCCGTCCCCGTCAGCGTGACCTCGCACTTCCACTTCTTCGAGGCCAATCCACGGCTCGACTTCGACCGCGCGGCGGCATACGGGATGCGGCTCGCGATCCCGGCCGGGGCGTCCGTACGGTTCGGCCCCGGCGAGTCGGCCGAGGTCGGCCTCGTGCCGATCGGCGGTGAGCGGATCGCCATCGGGTTCGCGGGTCTCGTCGACGGGCCCCTGGACGCACCCGGCACCCGCGCCGAGGCGCTGCGCCGCGCGGCCGCCTGCGGGTATCTCGGGGTCGGCCCCGAGGACCCCGAGGACCCCAAGGACCCCAAGGACCCCAAGGAATCCAAGGACCCCAAGGAATCCAACGAGTCCATCGAGCCCATCGAGCCCATCGAAAAGGAGGACGGGCGATGAGCCGTCCCGGAGGCCACCCGGCCGAAGCCCGCCGGCTGACCCCGCACGAGTACGCGGCCACACACGGCCCCCGTGCGGGCGACCGCGTCGTCCTCGGCGACTCGGGCCTGGTGGTCCGGGTGGAGGGGGACTCGCAGGCGTACGGCGACGAGTTCCTCGCCGGGTTCGGCAAGACCGCCCGTGACGGGCTGCACCTCAAGGCCGCCGCCGTACGCGACACCTGCGATGTCGTCATCAGCAACGTTCTGGTCATCGACGCGGTGCAGGGCATCCGCAAGACCTCGATCGGCATCCGCGAGGGCCGGATCCACGCGATCGGACGGGCCGGGAACCCGGACACCCTCGACGGCGTGGAGGTCGTGGTCGGCACCGGGACGTCGATCGTCTCCGGCGAGGGGATGATCGCCACCGCGGGAGCCGTGGACACCCACGTACACCTGCTCTCGCCGCGCATCATGGAGGCCTCGCTCGCCTCCGGCGTCACCACGGTCATCGGCCAGGAGTTCGGCCCGGTCTGGGGCGTCGGCGTCAACTCGCCCTGGGCCCTCAAGCACGCCTTCAACGCCTTCGACGCCTGGCCGGTCAACATCGGCTTCCTGGCGCGCGGTTCGTCCTCCCATGAAGCCCCGCTGGTGGAGGCCCTCGCCGAGGGCGGCGCCTGCGGTTTCAAGGTGCACGAGGACATGGGTGCGCACACCCGGGCGTTGGACACCGCGCTGCGCGTCGCCGAGGAGTACGACGTCCAAGTCGCCCTGCACAGCGACGGGTTGAACGAGTGCCTGTCGGTCGAGGACACCCTTGGCGTCCTGGACGGCCGTACCATCCACGCCTTCCATATCGAGGGCTGCGGCGGCGGTCACGTACCGAACGTCCTGAAGATGGCGGGCGTCCCGAACGTCATCGGCTCCTCCACCAACCCCACCCTGCCCTTCGGCCGGGACGCGGTCGCCGAGCACTACGGGATGATCGTCTCCGTCCACGACCTCAAGACCGATCTGCCGGGCGACGCCGCCATGGCCCGCGACCGCATCCGCGCCGGGACGATGGGCGCCGAGGACGTGCTGCACGACCTGGGCGCGATCGGCATCACCTCCTCCGACGCGCAGGGCATGGGGCGGGCCGGCGAGACGGTCCGTCGTACGTTCGCGATGGCGGGCAAGATGAAGGCCGAGCTCGGCCCGATGGAGGGCGACGGCGCGCACGACGACAACGCGCGCGTCCTGCGCTACATCGCCAAGCTGACCATCAACCCGGCCATCGCCCACGGTCTCGCGCACGAGATCGGGTCGATCGAGGTCGGCAAGATGGCGGACATCGTGCTCTGGCAGCCGGCGTTCTTCGGCGCGAAACCGCAGCTGGTCCTCAAGTCGGGCTTCCCCGCGTACGGCGTCGTCGGCGACCCGAACGCGGCCACCGACACCTGTGAACCCCTCGTCCTCGGCCCGCAGTTCGGCGCGCACGGCGCGACGCCCGCCGACCTCTCCGTCGCCTTCGTCTCGCAGGCGGCCGCCGCCCTCGGAGGCGGCCCGCTGCCCGCCCCCCGGCGCCGTGTCGGGGGTCGGGGGGCGCGCGGCACGGGGCCGCGCGACCTGCTGCTCAACTCCCGTATCGGCGCCGTCGACGTGGACGCCCACAGCGGTCTGGTCACGCTCGACGGGCGGCCGATGCGCTCGGAGCCCGCCGACTCCGTATCCCTGAACCGCCTCTACTTCTTCTAAATGACACTGCCTCTGACCTCCTGAGAGAGCCCCCGATGACTTTCCGTATGCCCGCCGAGTGGGCCCCGCACGAGCGCACCTGGATGGCCTGGCCCGGCCCCAACACCACCTTCTCCCGCGCTGAAGAGCTCGCCGAGGCGCGCGAGGCCTGGGCCTCGGTCGCCCGCGCGGTCCGCCGCTTCGAGCCGGTCACCGTCGTCCACGGACCCGGCCAGGCGGACTCCGCCCGCGCCCTGCTCGGTCCGGACATCGAGCTGGTCGAGCGTGACCTCGACGACGCGTGGATGCGCGACATCGGCCCCACGTTCGTCCTCGGCGAGGAAGGCCGACTCGCTGCCGTGGACTGGGTGTTCAACGGCTGGGGCGCCCAGGAGTGGGCCCGCTGGGAACACGACGCCAAGATCGCCTCATATGTGGCGGATCTCGCCGGCGTCCCCGTGCACAGCTCCCCCCTCGTCAACGAGGGCGGCGGCATCCACGTCGACGGCGAGGGCACGGTCCTGCTCACCGAGACCGTGCAGCTGGGCCCGGAGCGCAACCCCGGCTGGTCCCGCGAGCGGGTCGAGGCCGAGATCCACGCGAAGCTCGGCACGACGAAGGCGATCTGGCTGAAGCGCGGCCTGACCGCCGACTACCCTCCGCACGGCTACGGCACCCTCGGCCACGTCGACATCGTCGCCGCCTTCGCGGCCCCCGGCGTGGTGGTCGCCCACACTCAGCCGGACCCGTCCCACCCGGACCACGAACTGTGCCGCGCGAACGTCGAGTTCCTCCGTACGCAGACCGACGCGCGGGGCCGCCGCCTGGAGGTCGTCGAGATCCCGGCCCCCACGAAGATCCGCGAGGAGGACGGCGGCTGGGCCGACTATTCCTACATCAACCACTACCTCTGCAACGGGGGCGTGGTCCTGTGCGCCTTCGACGACCCGCGCGACGAGCACGCGGCAGGCATCTTCCGCCGCCTGTTCCCGGACCGCACGGTCACGCTGGTCGACGCCCGCACCATCTTCGCGGGCGGCGGCGGCATCCACTGCATCACCCAGCAGCAGCCCCGTACGGCATGAGCACGCCACCACGCTCACGCAAGCACGCGCCCCCGCGCGAGGAGGTGCTCGCCGCCGCCATGGCGATGGTCGCCGACGGCGGACTCGACCAGCTCACCATGGCGGCGCTCGGCCGCGAGGTCGCGATGAGCAGCGGCCATCTCCTCTACTACTTCAAGACCAAGGACGAGCTGCTCCTGCAGACCCTGGAGTGGAGCGAGGGCCGCCTGGGCGAGCGGCGGCGGGCACTGCTCTCGGGTGCTTCTTCCGTACGGGAACGCCTCGGCGCATACGTCGACCTGTACGTCCCCGAAGGCCCCCGCGACCCGCACTGGACCCTGTGGATGGAGGTCTGGAACCGCTCCCCGTACGCGGACGCCTCCGTCGAGGCGGGCCGCCGCCAGCTGGCCATCGAGGGAGCCTGGCACCGCGACCTGGTCGCCCTGCTCGCCGAGGGCATCTCCCGCGGAGAGTTCCGGCCCAGGGACCCCGAGCGCTTCGCCATCCGCCTGCGCGCCCTGCTCGACGGCTTCTCGGTCCATGTGGCGGTGGGCCTGCCGGGGGCGAACCGGGACGAAGTGCTCGCGCATGTACGGGAGTTCCTGGACGAGTCCCTGCGGTCCGACTGAGACGTCTTCAGCACGCCGGAAAGCAGAGCGTCCTGTCCGCCCCCGGACCGCCGGGGACGGACAGGACGCACCGCACCCGCTCAGTACACGTTCACCCCGTACGCCGACAGCGCCTCCCGTACCGGCTGGAAGATCGCCGAGCCGTTGACGCCGTCGCTGCAGCCGCCGCTGCCCGAGTGGATGCCGAGCGCCGTGGAGCCCGAGAAGTGGGCGCCACCGCTGTCGCCGCCCGCCGAGCAGACCGTCGTACGGACCATGCCGTACGCGATGTTGCCGCTGCCGTAGTTGACCGTGACATTGGTCGCCGTGACCGTGCCCGAGGTGACCTTGGTCGTCGAGCCGCTCTTGCGCACCGCCTGGCCGACGACCGGGTCCGCGGCCGAAGTGATGTCCTGGTGGCTGCCGTTGTAGAGGTTGACGTTGCCGCTCGGGGACGAGCCGTCGGTGTAGCGGACGATGCCGTAGTCGTTGGTCGGATAGCTGGTGCCGTGCCGCTGCCCGATCACCGCGCCGCCGCTGGTGGCGCGCCAGTCGGTGGCCGCGTTGGTGCAGTGCCCGGCCGTCACGAAGTACCGGGTCGAGCCGGAGGAGACGTTGAAGGCGGAGGAGCAGCGGTAGCCGCCGCCGTAGATCGCGTCACCGCCCGCGACCTCCTCCTTGAAGACGCCCGGGATACGGACCACCCGGACCGCGCCGTCCTGCGCCGCGGCCAGCCGCCGCAGCCGGGCGAGCTCCGCCTTGGAGACCGTCGAGTCGGCCTCGACGACGACCTGGTTGCGGCGGGGATCGATGCCGACCGACGTGCCCGGTACCGACGTCTCGGTCAGAGCCTGCTGCGCGCCGCGCAGCTCGGCGCCGCTGCGCTCGACCAGCCGGGGCTCGGCGCCTTCGGCTCTGACCAGGGCGGCGTCGGCCTCGCTGGTCACCGTGGTGACCATCTCGCCGTCGGCGCCGAGATAGCTGCCGGCGCTGCGGCTGCCCAACTCGGCCTTGAGCTCGGTGTTCTGGCGATACGTCTCCGGGCTTGCGGTGATGCCGGCGCCGGGCGTCGGCTCGGGCGCCGCCAGGGCGGCTGAGCCGAGGGTGAGGGGGAAAGCGGCGAGGGCCGCGGCCAGGGCAAGGGTGCGCTTCACGAACTGCCTCCCGACAGTGGGGTGTCGTGTACAGATCAGATCTGCGGAGCGCTAGCAGTGTGAAGGTATGGACCTGTGGGCGACAAGAGGGCCTTGGGAAAGGAGGGGCGCACGAGGCGAGCGAGGAGAGCACGCGCGGTGGACGCGGCCGAGCCCCGCGGGCACCGCACGCGAAGAAGGCCCTACGGCAAGGGCGTTCGCATCCTGAGACGCCCCCCGCGGCCGCCGGGGAGTGTGCAAGACTGCGACCGTGCTCTCGTTCGCCATGATTATTGGCAGCAGGCGCGCCGGTCCGCAGTGACCGTCCCGTACCGACCGACGTACGGGCGGACACCGTCGTCCTCGACCCGCGCGCAAACCTCTCGTACCCGCGAGGGGTTTTTTCGTTTTCCGGCCCACCCTCAGCCGGACACGGAGCGCCAGGGATCATAGGAGGACGGCGGAGCCGGTCCTTCCGGTAGACCGAGATCCGAATCAGGAGCCAGCAGCATGACCCAAGCCACGGAAACCTCGCACGGAGATGCCGAAGGGCCCTACGGCCCCCGCGACGCCTTCCACGTCTTCGACACGACGCTGCGCGACGGCGCGCAGCGCGAGGGCATCAACCTCACCGTCGCGGACAAGCTGACCATCGCGCGGCACCTGGACGACTTCGGCGTCGGCTACATCGAGGGCGGCTGGCCGGGCGCCAACCCCCGCGACACCGAGTTCTTCGCGCGCGCCGCCGACGAGATCACGTTCAAGAACGCCCAGCTCGTGGCCTTCGGCGCCACCCGCAGGGCCGGCGCCAAGGCCGAGGAGGACCCGCAGGTCAGGGCGCTGCTCGCGTCCGGCGCCCCGGTGATCACGCTGGTCGCCAAGTCCCATGACCGCCATGTCGAACTCGCCCTGCGCACCACCCTCGACGAGAACCTCGCGATGATCGCCGACACCGTGGCGTATCTGCGCGAGCAGGGCCGCACGGTCTTCGTCGACTGCGAGCACTTCTTCGACGGCTATCGCGCCAATCCCGCGTACGCGAAGTCCGTCGTCCGTACGGCTCACGAAGCGGGCGCGGAGGTCGTCATCCTCTGCGACACCAACGGCGGCATGCTCCCCGCCCAGGTCCAGGCGGTCGTCGGCACGGTGCTCGCCGACACCGGCGCCCGGCTCGGCATCCATGCCCAGGACGACACCGGCTGCGCGGTCGCCAACACACTCGCCGCCGTGGACGCGGGCGCCACCCACGTCCAGTGCACGGCCAACGGCTACGGCGAGCGGGTCGGCAACGCCAATCTCTTCCCGGTCGTCGCCGCCCTGGAGCTCAAGTACGGCAAGCACGTCCTGCCCGAGGGCTCCCTCAAGGACATGACCCGGATCTCGCACGCCATCGCCGAGGTCGTGAACCTGACGCCCTCCACGCACCAGCCGTACGTGGGCGTCTCGGCCTTCGCGCACAAGGCGGGACTGCACGCCTCCGCGATCAAGGTCGACCCGGACCTGTACCAGCACATCGACCCCGAACTCGTCGGCAACACCATGCGCATGCTGGTCTCCGACATGGCGGGCCGCGCCTCCGTCGAGCTCAAGGGCAAGGAGCTCGGCGTCGACCTCGGCGGCGACCGCGAACTGGTCGGCCGGGTCGTCGAGCGGGTCAAGGAGCGTGAACTCAAGGGCTATACGTACGAGGCCGCCGACGCCTCCTTCGAGCTGCTGCTCCGCGAGGAGGTCGAGGGCCGTGCGCGCCGCTACTTCCGGGTCGAGTCCTGGCGCGCCATCGTCGAGGACCTGCCCGACGGCACCCACGCCAACGAGGCCACCGTGAAGCTGTGGGCCAAGGGTGAGCGCATCGTCACCACCGGTGAGGGAAACGGCCCGGTCAACGCCCTCGACAACGCCCTGCGCCGCGGTCTGGAGCGGATCTATCCGCAGCTCGCCAAGCTGGAACTCGTCGACTACAAGGTCCGCATCCTCGAAGGCCGGCACGGCACCGAGTCCACGACCCGCGTGCTGATCTCCACCTCGGACGGCCAGGGGGAGTGGGCCACGGTCGGTGTCGCGGAGAACGTCATCTCCGCGTCCTGGCAGGCCCTGGAGGATGCGTACACCTACGGACTGCTGCGGGCCGGGGTGGAGCCCACGGAATAGTCCTTCGGACCCGCCCGTCCGGGCACTTGCTGAGTTAGCTTCGAAGTATGAGAAAGCTTACGAAGCGGATCAACGGGACAAGGCGGATCTTGGTCGCCCTGGCCGGACTGCTGATGGCCCTGGGAGCCGCCCTCGCGGCGGCACCCGGGGCCGCGGCCGCTTCGGACATCTCGGCCGTGGCGAACGGGCTGGAGAAGAGTCCGGTGTACGTCGATCCGGCGGCCTCCGGACAGCTGTCGTCCGCGGACGCGGACCGGCTCGCCCAGCAGATCAAGGACTCGGGCAAGCCGGTGTTCCTGGCCGTGCTGCCGGCGGACTTCCCCACGACGCAGGAGGACTTCACCGCTCTGCGCGCCGCGGTCGGCGACCCCGGTGTGTACGGGGTGCAACGCGGTGACACCTTCTCCGTACGCGCGGACCCGTCGGTGCTGTCCCGGGGCGAGGCGCGGAACCTGCAGAGCCTGGGTGACTCGGCCGGCCTCGAGGCCTACGTGAACGCCGCCACCCGTGACGCCAACGGCACCGCCCCCAGCTCCTGGGGCGGCGCGGCAGCCGACGACGGCGTCCCGACGGGCGCCTTGGTGGGCCTGGGCGCGGTCGCCGTGGCCGGTGGCGCGGGCGCGTATGTCCTGGTCAAGCGCAGCAAGCGCAAGAAGGCCGAGGAGACGCGCGCCGCCCTGGAGAGGCTGCGTGTCGTCGTCGACGAGGACATCACGGCCTTCGGCGAGGAGCTGGAACGCCTCGACTTCCACCCGGGCGAGAAGGGCGCGACGGACGCCATGCGCGAGGACTACGAGCGAGCCCTCGACTCGTATGAATCCGCCAAATCGATCATGGCATCGGCGCAGCGCCCCGAGGACGTCAAGGGCGTGACGCAGGCCCTCGAGGACGGTCGCTACTCGCTCGCGGTCCTGGCCGCACGACGCGAGGGCCGCGCCCTGCCCGAGCGCCGGCTCCCCTGCTTCTTCGACCCCCGGCACGGACCGTCCGTGGCCGACGCGTCCTGGTCACCGCCCGGCGGTCCGGCCCGCGACGTCCCGGTGTGCGCGGCCGACAAGGCCCGTATCGACGACGGTGAGGACCCGGCGGTCCGCACGGTCGACACCGACCAGGGCCGCCGCCCGTACTACGACGCCGGTCCCGCGTACGGCCCCTGGGCGGGCGGCTACTTCGGCGGCGGCATCCTGCCGGGCCTCCTGGTCGGCACCATGCTCGGCTCGATGATGGCGAGCCCGGCCTACGCCTACTCGGACCCCTCGATGGGCGGCGGCGACCCCTCGGGCTCGGACTTCAGCTCCGATGATTTCGGCGGGGGTTTCGGCGGTGGCGGCGACTTCGGCGGTGGCGGAGGAGGGGACTTCGGCGGGGGGTTCTGACTCCACCCCCCCCGCACCCACCAAAGTCACCGCAACCCGCGGAAGAACCCCCGGATGTCCCGCGCCATCACCGTGGGCTCCATATGGGCCGCATAGTGCCCGCCCGGCTCCTTGTACAGGTTCCACTGCCGGATGTTGCTGTGGTCGCGCTCGGCGAACGTACGGAACGGCCGCATATCGCCCTCGAACGAGGCCACCCCGAGCGGCACGGTCGTCGGCTCGGATGCCGCCCCACCCGTGGTGGGCACCTCCTCGTGCGCCATCTCGTAATAGAAGCGCATGGCCGAACCGGCCGTCCCCGTCAGCCAGTACAGCGCCACGTTCGTGAGGATGAAGTCGTCGTCGGGGACCACCTCACCGGGCGTACCGGCCGCGAAGAGCTGCACATTCCAGCCGAGCAGCCCCACCGGCGAATCGGCCAGCGCGTGCGCGAGTGTCTGCGGCTGCTGTGACTGCAGGGTGTTGAAGGAGAGCTTGTTCTCCATGAACCACTGCAGGATCCCCATCGCCTGCCGCTCGTCGTCCGACAGCCGCTCGAACTCCGCGGGATCGCCCGAGGGATACGAGAACACCTGGGTGACATGGACGCCGGCGACGTGCTCGGGGTCGAGCCGCCCGAGGTGCGGCGAAATGAACGACCCGCCGTCGTTGCCGACGGCCCCGTACCGCTCGTAGCCGAGCCGCCTCATCAGCTCGGCCCAGGCCTTGGTCGTACGGGTGATGCCCCAGCCCTTGTCCTTGGTGGGCCCGGAGAAGCCGAAGCCGGGGAGGGAGGGGATGACCAGGTGGAACGCGTCGGCGCGGTCGCCGCCGTGCGCCGCCGGGTCGGTGAGCGGCCCGATCACGTCCAGGAACTCCACGAAGGAGCCGGGCCAGCCGTGCGTGAGGATCAGCGGGAAGGCGTCGGGCTCGGGGGAGCGGACGTGCAGGAAGTGGATGTCCTGCCCGTCGATCTCCGTCAGGAACTGCGGATGCGCATTGATCCGGGCTTCCCACGCGCGCCAGTCGTAGCCGTCGCGCCAGTACGTGGCCAGGCGCCGCACCACGTCGGTGCTCGTGCCGTACTCACCCGGCTCGCCGGGCCCGTCGTCGGTCCAACGGGCCCTGCGGAGCCGGTCGTTCAGGTCGTCTAACGCGGCCTGCGGTATGTCGATGCGGAAGGGGCGGATCTCGCCGGTGGACGTCATGCCGTCCACATTTGTCACCGTCCGGGGACGGCGACTACGGGACGCACCCGATCCGCTTGTGCAGCTTGGCCGGTCCCTATTCGGCTTCGTTCTCGCGTACGAAACGGAGCAACGTCACCTTCTCGTCCATCACCCTGGACTCCACCTGCCGCAGCCGGGTGCGGTGGGCCATCGGCCCGTACGCGGGCTTGCCGCCGCCGTTCGGGCCCCATATGGGGCCGGTCGACGGTGTGCGGGGGTCGGCCACCCGGCTGTCGGGCGGCCGGTCGCCCGGCGTCAGGCCTGGCGGATCGCCGAGATGTCGAAGGTCAGCTTGATCTTGTCGGAGACCAGGACGCCGCCCGTCT
>NZ_JAEIMH010000105.1:0-19580 GCF_016464295.1 Streptomyces sp. N35
CCCCCCGCCCGCCGCCCCGGCCCCCCCCCCCCCCCCGGGCGCCCCGCGCCCCGGGGCCCCTCCCGGCCGCCTCGGCGGCCCCGGAGCGTCCCTGCAGTGAACTCCCTTGAGCTGTACGGGGCTTGAGCGGGGGAAGGGCGGAACTCCCTGTGCCGTCCTTCCCTCGCCGCTCGGTTCGGCCCGCCGGCGTTCGCGGCGATCCGGACGAAGCCCACCCGGCCGCACCCCGGCGCCGCAGCCGCATCACAACCCACCCCTACCGCACCCCGGCGCCGCAGCCGCATCACAACCCGCCCCTACCGCACCCCGGCGCCGCAGCCGCATCACAACCCGCCCCTACCGCACCCCGACAGCCGCCAACGCCCGCAGAAACCGGTCCGCCGTCCCCCGGTCCCGTACCGCCACGCGCAGCCACTGCGGCCCGAGCCCCGGAAACGTATCGCCACGGCGCACCGCGAAGCCGGCTTCGCGCAGCCGCGCACGGACCTCCGCGGCCCGCGCGTGCCGCAGCAGTACGAAGGGCCCGGCCGGCTCCCCGGCCACCGACACCTCGGCGAACTCCCGCAGCCCTGCCAGCAGATACGCCCGGTCCGCCCTGTACTGCCGCGCAGCACTCTCCGCCTCCGCCAGCGCCTGTGGCCGCATACAGGCCGCCGCCGCGGCAAGCGCCGGCGTCGACACCGGCCAGAGCGGCTGGGCCCGTTCCAGCGAGGCGATGAGCGTGGGGTCGGCCAGGACGTACCCGATCCGCAGACCCGCGAGCCCCCACGTCTTCGTCAGGCTCCGCAGCACCACAAGGCCGGGCACGTCGGTCCGTCCGGCGAGGGACTCCCGCTCGCCGGGTACCGCGTCCATGAACGCCTCGTCGACCACCAGGACCCGCCCGGGGCGGGCCAGTTCGGCCACGGTGCGCGCGGGGTGCAGAACGGACGTGGGATTGGTCGGATTGCCCAGGACGACGAGATCCGCCGCGTCGGGTACGGCGGCCGGGTCGAGGCGGAAGCCGTCGGCAGCGGGCAACAGGACCCGCCCCACCGCATGCCCCGCATCCCTCAGAGCCGCCTCCGGCTCCGTGAACTGCGGGTGCACCACCACCGGGTGCCGCGCTTCCAGGGCTCGCGCGAGCAGCACGAACGCCTCCGCCGCGCCCGCCGTGAGCAGCACCCGCTCAGGACCCACACCGTGCCGCGCCGCCACCGCGGCGCGCGCCGCCCGCCCGTCCGGGTAGGCGGCGAGCGCACCGAGCGAGCCGGCGGCCTCGTCCCGGAGCCACTGCGGAGGCGTCCCCGTTCGGACGTTGACGGCAAGGTCGGTCAGCGCGCCGTCGCGCACCTCGGCATCCCCGTGATGCCGCAGGTCGTACGGGCCGTCCACCGCCGGATCGGCTCCGCCGCCCACCGCCTCAGTGCGCGTGCGCATGACCATGGTGGTGACCCGCGCCGTGGTGATGGTGGTGCCCGTCGTCATCCGGGTGGAAGTGCGGCTGCTGCGGCAGCCCCACCTTGTCCTCGAAGCCCGGGAGCGCGATGCGGTACACACAGGAGTCGCAGTTCATCCGCAGATCGCCCTTGAGGGCCTCCCGGTAGCGCTCCATCACGAGATCGAGCAACTCCGGCTCCGGACCGATCACTTCGGCGCACCGCGTTTCGATCTCCGGGTGCGCATCGGCCCACCCCTCGGCCTGCTGCCGCACGCGCACCGGCAGAATCCCGGTGAACAGGAAGTACGGCAGCACGATCACCCGCCGCGCGCCCAGCTTCACGCACCGGTCGAGCCCGCCCGGCACATCCGGCGCCGCGAGCGAGACGAACGCCGTCTCCACGCCCGCGTATCCGCGGCCTTCCCAGAACAGCCGCGCGGCCTTGTGCACCTCCGCGTTGGCGTCCGGGTCCGTCGAACCCCGTCCGACAAGCAGCACCGTGACGTCCTCGCGCGCCCAGTCGCCGCGCACCTCGTCGACCCGCCGCTCGAGGACCGCGAGCAGCGAGGGGTGCGGGCCGAGCGGACGGCCGTAGGTGTACGAGATCCCCGGGTGCCGCTCCTTCTCACGGGCCAGCGCCGCCGGTATGTCGCCCTTGGCGTGCCCGGCCGACACCAGCATCAGCGGAACGGCGGCGAACCTCCGTACGCCCTGCGCCACCAGCTCCGTCACCGCCTCGCCGAGCGGTGGCGGCGAGAGCTCGATGAAGCCGCCCGCGACGGTCAGTTCGGGGTGGCGACGCCCCAACTCGCGTACGAAATCGCGGAAGGCCTCGGCCCCGGCGTCGTCCCGGGTGCCATGTCCTGCGACGAGCAGGGCGGGAGCGGTGGTCACTGGTTCTCCTTCGTACGGGGGTCGTGCTGAGGGTCTTGCTCAGGGGTGTGAACGGGGTGGTACAGCAGGGCGTTGAGCGCCGCGGCGGCCACGGCCGAGCCGCCCTTCTCGGACACGTTGCTGACCGCGGGCAGTCCGCTCTCGCGCAGCGCCGCCTTGGACTCGGCCGCGCCGACGAATCCGACGGGCAGTCCGATCACGAGAGCCGGGTCGGCATCGAGCGTCAGGAGCTCTTCGAGCGCGGTGGGCGCACAGCCGATCACCCACAGCGCACCGGGCCCCACCTGCTCGTACGCCAGGCGGATGGCATGCGCCGAACGAGTCAGCTCAGGACCGGACTTGGCGTCCTTGAGACGGCAGACCGTCTCGCGCCGGGTGATGCCCGCCGCGACCATCTCCACGTCCACGACCACGGGTGCACCCGCGTGCAGCGCCGCATGCGCGGGCACGAGCGCGGCCTCGTCGGTTACGAGATCCGTGGCGTAGTCGAGATCGGCAGCCGAGTGGATGACCCGCTCGACCACCGCCCGGGTCAGCGGCGGGAAGTGCGAGGTGTCCAGGCGGGTGCGCAGCCTGCGGAACGACTCCTGCTCGATGGGGTGCACGACACGGGTACTCATCGGCCCGCCTCCGTCCCGGTGAGCGCCGGTGCGTCGGGGTCCTGCTGCCACCGGTAACCGCGCGGGGTCACCATCCGGCCGGCTATCTCACGCGTGGCCGTGTTGCCGACCGTGACCACGGTCATCATGTCGACGGTCGCCGGGTCGAGTGCGGCAAGTGTGGTCAGGCGAACGGACTCGTCCACACGCGAGGCGTTGCGGACCACGCCCACCGGGGTGCGCGGCGCCCGGTGCTCCGCGAGCAGGGTCAGCGCCTTCGGGAGCTGCCAGTCGCGGCCCCGGCTGCGCGGGTTGTAGAAGGTCACGACGAGATCCGCCTCGGCGGCGGCGCGCACCCGGCGCTCGATCACCTCCCAGGGCGTGTGCAGATCGGAGAGGCTGATGGAGACGTGGTCATGGCCGAGCGGCGCCCCGAGCAGCGCGCCGGCCGCGAGGGCGGCGGTCACGCCCGGCACCCCGACGACGTCGATGTCGTCGCTCGCCTCGGCCAGCGCGGGCGAGGCCATCGCGTAGACGCCCGCGTCACCCGAGCCGATCAGCGCCACGGCCTGCCCCTTGCGGGCCTCGGCGACGGCGGTACGGGCCCGCTCCTCCTCGGCGCCGAGCCCCGACTCCAGGACCACGGTGCCGGGCCTGAGCAGATCGCGGATCTGGTCCACGTACTGGTCGAGACCCACCAGGACGGCGGCACGCCGCAGTTCATCCTTGGCGCGCGGGGTGAGCAGATCCCGCGCGCCGGGACCGAGCCCGACGACGGCGAGCCGGCCGCGCGGCGCCCGGCGGGCG
This sequence comes from Streptomyces sp. N35, assembly GCF_016464295.1. Taxonomy (NCBI): domain Bacteria; kingdom Bacillati; phylum Actinomycetota; class Actinomycetes; order Kitasatosporales; family Streptomycetaceae; genus Streptomyces; species Streptomyces sp. N35. Next base: position 3,721 of record NZ_JAEIMH010000105.1, read on the forward strand.
ATGGCGCACGTGGCCATGGCGGGGCGGCCCTCGGGCGCCGACTTCCTTTTCGGTACGAGCAGTTGGGCGCCCTCGACGAGGGCCGCGGCCTCGGCGACGGACGGGGTGCCGACGGCGGTCAGCGGTGCGTCGGAGGGGTTGGGCACGGGGACGGCGGCGAGCTGCTCGGGGGAGTAGGTGACAAGCGGGACACCGAGCCGTCCGGCCGCTTCGACGATCCCGGGCTCCTCGGCCTTGGCGTCGACGGTGGCGAGACGGGCGACCGAGCGCGGGCTGAGGCCGGCGTCGGCGAGGGTGCCCTCGATGAGCGCCAGGACCTCGTCCACCGGAGCACCCTTGGAAGCACCCACACCGACAACCAGCGACGGAGGACGCAACACGGCCTCGCGCTCGGCCGGTTGGGCCGTGGCGAGGTCGGTGAGGCGCAGGCGGGTGGCCGAGGTGCTCGGCGCCCAGGCGGCGGCACCGGCATCCGCAGCAAGGTCCGCTGCCGACGCGTGCGGCGGTGCGTCCGCCGGATGGGTCCCCCCGGCGGCGTGCGAGCGCCGCACGTTGGGCGGCAGCGCAGGCAGCGGCCAGCCGAAGTCCGCGATCAGTTCGACGAGTTCACCGTCGAGCATCGCCCGGCTCACCCCCGCCACATCGCCCTCCAGCGGCATCCCCAGCGTGTCGAGGCCGGGCACGCCCACGGCATCCGTCGCCGTGGTCACCACCGCCTGGGCGCCGAGCACCTCGGCCACCTGCTGGGCCAGTGCGTTCGCCCCGCCCCCGTGCCCGCCGACCAGCGACACCGCGAAGCGGCCCGCCTCGTCCACGCATACGACACCCGGGTCGGACGCCTTGTCCGTGAGCAGCGGCGCGAGCAGCCGTACCGTCGCGCCCGTGGCGAGGAAGCAGACCAGCTGCTCGCACTCGCCGAACGCCCGCTGTGCGGAAGGACCCACCGGGCCCTCGTACACCCGGACCCGCCCGGGCCAGGCCGCGGCGAGCCGTGCGCACGCCGACGCCCCGGCTGTCGTGGCGGAAATGAGGCCGATCACTTGACTGCTCCTTCTCGCGGTTCTGCCAGGGGGTTCGGGTGCGGGCGGAGCCCGGGCTGCCCTTGTGGTGCGGGCGCCCCCGAAGGGGCGCCGAGTGCCGGGGAGGGTCCTTGTGCCAGAGCCCTGCGCCGCCGTGCCTCGCCCTCGCCGGACACGGACGAGGAGCCTGCACCGACCCGGTCGCCCCACAGCACGAACACCGGGTTCGTGGCCGCGAGCCGGGTGACCTCGCCGGGCAGCGGCGCGAGGCGCGAGGACTGCAGCAGTACGCCGTCGCAGGTGAACCCGGCCTCCGCCAGCGCGGCCCGCACCTGCGGCACCCGGTCGAGCGCGGCCAGGGCGACGACGACAGTGCGCCGCGCCCGCCGGGCGCACGCCTTCACGATTCCGGGCAGCTCACGGCCGCCTCCGCCGATGAACACCGCGTCGGGATCGGCGAGATGGGACAGCACGGTGGGCGCCGAGCCGTGCACCGGACGTACGTCCACACCGTGCGCGGTGGCATTGGCCCGTATCCGCTCGATGCCGTCCGCGGTCTTCTCCACGGCCACCGCGGCCGCCCCGAAGCGGGCGCATTCGATCGCCACGGATCCGCATCCGGCGCCCACGTCCCACACGAAGTCACCGGTCCGTGGACCGATCCGGGCCAGCGCGAGGGCCCGTACCTCGAACTTGGTGATCATCGAGTCACGGTGTGCGAACTCGCCTTCGTCGAGCGCCCATCGGCCGGGCGTCGGCCGGGGTCCGGCCACCGTGCGTACCGGCGAAAGCGCCCGCGCCTCGTCCAGGCAGAGCACCACGCCGACCGTGTCCCACTCCCGCTCGGCCGCCTGTGCGGGCGTGACCCGCTCGAGCCGCTCGTGCTCGGGGTCGCCGAGGGCCGTGGCCACCAGGAACACCCGGTCCACGGCCCGGTGGACCAGCTCCGCACCGAGTTCGGCGGGACCCGCGCCCGGGCCCGTGAGCACCGCCGTCTTGGGGTGCGCACGACAGACGTTCACGGCCGTACGCAGATCGCGGCCGTGCGCGCTCACCACCACGGCGTCGTCCCACGGAAGGCCCGCCTTCGCGAAGGCCGCCGCGACGGAGGACACCCCCGGCCGTATCTCCAGGGCATCCGGCCCGAAGCGGTCCGCCAACGCCCGTACGATCCCGAAGAATCCGGGATCGCCGGAGGCGAGCACGACCACGCGTACGTTCTCGCCCGCGAGGCGCTCGGCGATCAGATCGAGCGCGGGCGCGAGCGGACCGAGCTCGATCCGCTCCACGCCGGCCCGGAGGCCGACCGCGTCCAGATGCCGTTTGCCGCCGACGGCCACCGTGGCGCCGTCGAGCAGTTCGCGGGCGCGGGCATCCAGCGGCGCACCGCCCGCGCCCATGCCGATGACCGCGAGCGCACCCGTGGCCACGGTCGTCATGCCCCGCCCACTTGTCATGCCCCGCCCACTCGTCATGCCCTGACCGCTCGTCACGCTCTGACCGCTCGTCATGACCCGGCACCTTGCGTCCGAAGTGCCCTGCGGGCCTCCGGATCGGCCTTGCGATACCCGTGGAAGTGACCGGGGTGGTACAGATGCGAGCGCGTCCCCGAGGCATCGAGAGCGGGGCCGACCAGGAACAGCGTGTGCTTCCAGAGCTTGTGCTCCTTGACCGTCTCCTCGAGGGTGCCGACCGTGCAGCGCACGATCAGCTCCTCGGGCCAGGTCGCCTGATAGGCCACCACGACGGGCGTCGACGTCGGATAACCGCCTTCGAGCAGCTCACGCACCAACTGCCCCGAGCGCGCGGCCGACAGGAAGATGGCCATGGTCGTGCCGTGCCGCGCGAACTCCCGTACCTCCTCGCCCGGCGGCATCGGCGTCTTGCCGCCGCCGAGCCGCGTCAGGACCACCGACTGGGCCACCTCGGGAATGGTCAGCTCGCGCTGCGCGAGCGCGGCCACCGCGGAGAACGCGGACACCCCGGGCACGATCTCGGTCTCCAGGCCGAGCGCGGTGCAGCGGTCCAGCTGCTCCTGCGTACCGCCCCACAGCGCCGGGTCCCCGGAGTGGATCCGCGCCACCTCGAGACCGTCCCGCAGCGCCCGCTCGTACACCGCGACCACGTCCTCCAGGGACATCGTCGCGGAGTCGAGTATCTCGGCGTCCGCGCGGGCGTGTTCAAGGACTTCGGCCTGCACCAGGCTTGCCGCCCAGATCACGATGTCCGCGTCCGCGATGGCCCGCGCCGCCCGGAACGTCAGCAGATCGGCGGCGCCGGGCCCCGCGCCGACGAAGGTGACCTTGCCGGTCACGGAAGCGTCCTCGGTTGCCATGGGTGGGGGTCCTTCCAGATGGTTCGGTGGTGACTCAGCTGTGGGTGACGGGGCGTCGGGACGGCCCGCGGCGCAACCCGTCCGGGGTGCCCTGGGCCGCTCGCGGCGAGCCGTACGCGCGACGGCCCGCATGATCGGCTAGCAAAGGCGCATGGCGGTGTTCGTCGCGCTCGGCGCGTTCCTCATGACGCTGGTCGGCGGCTGGACGGCGCAGCGCGTCACCGACCGCCGTCATCTCGTCCTCGGTCTGGCCGGCGGCCTGATGCTCGGCGTGGTCGGCCTCGATCTGCTGCCCGAGGCGATGCACGCCGCGGGCCGCGAGATCTGGGGCGTACCGGAGGCGCTGCTGCTGTTCGTCGGCGGCCTCCTCACCGCCCATCTCCTGGAACGCCTGCTCGCCCTGCGCCAGGCCGCCCACGGCGCCGACGGCGAACGCGTCCCGCAGGTCGGCCTCGGCGCCGCGTCCGCGATGGTCGGGCACAGCCTGATGGACGGGATCGCGATCGGCGCCGCGTTCCAGGCGGGCAACGCGATGGGCCTGACCGTCGCGCTCGCCGTCATCACCCATGACTTCGCGGACGGCTTCAACACGTACACGATCACGCGTCTTTACGGGAACGCCCGCCGCCGGGCCGTCGCCATGCTCTTCGCGGACGCCGCCGCGCCGGTGGTCGGTGCGGCGTCCACCCTGCTGTTCACGATGCCCGAGGAACTGCTCGGCGCCTACCTCGGCTTCTTCGGCGGTGCGCTGCTCTACCTGGCCGCGGCCGAGATCCTGCCCGAGGCGCACCACGACCACCCCGCCAAGTCGACGGTCCTGTGCACCATCGCGGGCGTGGGCTTCATCTGGCTGGTGGTGGGCGCGGCGGAGTGAGGCGCCCGGGGCGGCCGTCACAGCTTCCCTCCCCGCCCGTCCCCGCGCCGCGCCGGGGCGATCAGTGTCGAGAGATACGGCAGCGGACCCTCGGCCAGCTCGCTCGCCGGGCGGATCGACTCCTGGTCGAGGCCGAGCGCCGAACCCCACACCGCACCCTCGGTGCGCCCCGACTCCCGCAGCGCGGTGGCCACTTCACCGGCGAGCCGGCCGAACTTGTACGCCACGACCGTGCCGGGACCGTCAAGGGCATCCTTGAGCGCCGCCGACCCCGCGGTCACCGGCACCAGCGTCAACGGCTCGGTGCCCTCGGTCAGTACGGCGCCGCTGCGCGCCGCGAGGTCCTGCATCGCCGTGATCCCGGGCACGGTCTCGGCGGCCACGTCCGGCGCGAGCTCCGCGATGGTCTGCGCGAGATAGGTGAACGTCGAGTACACATTGGGGTCCCCGATCGTCGCGAACGCGACCGTGGGGTGCTCCGCGAGCAGCTCCGCCACACGGGCCCCCGCCGCGTCCCAGGCCGCCTCGCGGCGCCCGCGGTCGGAGCGCTCATTGAGCGCGAACACCACGCGGACGACCTTCTCGCGCGCCACGTACGCGAGGACCGTCGTCTCGGCACGGCCCGGCTCCCCGCCGTCCGAACCGTCCGCGGCCGCCATCACCGGCACCACCACGACATCGGCCTCGCGCAGCGCCCGTACGCCCTTGACTGTCACCAACTCGGGGTCCCCGGGGCCCACTCCGACCCCGATGAGCCTGCGGCTCACTGCGCTGTCCACTGCGTGCACCTCTCCACGAACCTGCGGGCGGCAAAGGGCAGCGCAGCCGCATGCGTATGCAGATAGCTGGCGTGCACGCCCTGGTGTACGAATCCTTCGACCCTGCGCTCCGGGGCGTGCATGCCCCAGGCGGGCACCGCCCCCGCACCCGGCTCGATCACCGTGCGGTGGAACTCGTGCCCCCGCACGCGCGTCCCGGCCTGCGCGAGGACGCTGTCCGATACGGCGACGGCCTCCCGGTAGCCGAGCGTCAGCCGCTCCGTCATCCGTGCCTCGGCGTCGAGCACCCCGCACATGGGCTGCCCGTCCAGGGAGCGCGCGAGGTACAGGAGCCCGGCGCACTCCGCGGCCACCGGCGCGCCGCCGGCCGCCAGGTCGGCCACGGTCTTGCGCAGCGCCTCGTTGGCGGAGAGGTCCGGCGCGTAGACCTCGGGAAACCCGCCGCCGATCACCAGGCCCCGCGTCCCGTCCGGGAGTTGCTCGTCGTGGAGCGGGTCGAACGGAACGACTTCGGCACCGGCCGCGGTCAGCAGCTCGGTCTGTTCGGCGTACGAGAAGGTGAACGCCGGTCCGGCGGCGAGCGCGACGACGGGGTTGCGCCCCGCCCTCGACGGTACGGACACGGCGCTCGCCGCGATCTCCGCGCCGGCCCCGTGCCCGGCGCCCGGCGTCTTGCCCGGAGCCGCCGCAAGCCCCGCGTCCAGAGCCGTGTCCGGCGACCACGGTTCGGCATCCAGCGCGGGTGCGCTGCGGGCCAGCGCGCGCAGCCCCTCCAGATCGCAGCCCTGGCGCACCTGTTCGGCCAGCGCGGCCACCGACTCGACGACCTCCGCCGAGCGCTCGGCGACCGGGATCAGGCCCAAGTGCCGCGAGGGCTGGCTCACTTGGGGCACGCGCCGCAGTGCACCGAAGACCGGAACCCCGGCCTCGTCCAGCGCATCCCGCAGCAGCTCCTCGTGACGGTCCGAGCCGACCTTGTTGAGGATCACGCCGGCAACCCGCACCTGCGGATCCCAGGAGGCGAACCCGTGCACCAGCGCCGCCACGGACCGCGCCTGCGACGACGCGTCCACGACCAGGACCACGGGCGCCCGCAGCAGCTTGGCGATCTGGGCGGTCGAGGCCAGCTCGCCCTGCCCCGACGCGCCGTCGTACAGACCCATCACGCCCTCCACCAGGGCGAGATCGCACCCACGCGCCCCATGGGCGAACAACGGCGCGATCAGCTCCGTACCGCACAGGTAGGAGTCCAGATTCCGGCCGACCCGGCCCGTGGCCAGCGCGTGATAGCCCGGGTCGATGTAGTCGGGCCCGACCTTGTGCGGGGACACCTTCAGACCGGCCGCCGTGAACGCGGCCATCAGACCGGTCGCCACGGTCGTCTTGCCACTGCCGGACGAAGGCGCGGCGATCACCAGGCGCGGGACCGCGGTCACCATTCGATGCCCCGCTGGCCCTTTTGCCCGGCGTCCATCGGGTGCTTGACCTTGGACATGTCCGTGACGAGGTCCGCGTACTCCACGAGCGCCGCCGGAGCATTGCGCCCGGTGATCACCACATGCTGCGTGCCGGGCCGGTCCTTGAGGACGGAGACCACCTCGTCGGTGTCGATCCACCCCCAGTGCATCGGGTAAGCGAACTCATCGAGCACATAGAGCTTGTACGTCTCGGCGGCCAGGTCGCGCTTGACCTGCTCCCAGCCCTCGCGGGCCTTGTCCTCGTTGCTCATCTCGCCGTCGGCGGGCGCCCGTTGGATCCAGGACCAGCCCTCGCCCATCTTGTGCCAGTCGACCGGGCCGCCCTCGCCGGACGCCCCGAGCACGCGCAGCGCGTTCTCCTCGCCGACCTTCCACTTCGCCGACTTGACGAACTGGAACACCCCGATCGGCCAGCCCTGGTTCCAGGCCCGCAGCGCAAGCCCGAACGCGGCCGTCGACTTCCCCTTGCCGATCCCGGTGTGCACCACGACCAGCGGGCGGTTGCGGCGCTGGCGTGTGGTGAGCCCGTCGTCCGGCACGACGGCCGGCTGTCCCTGGGGCATCAGGCGGCCCTCCGGTTCCTGTGGTCCTGAACGTCCTTGACGAGCCCGGCGAGTGAGTCCGCGCGCAGCTCGTCGAGGGTGACGACGGAGCCGCCGAGTCCCTGCGCCAGCTGACCGGCGAGCCCGAGCCGTACCGGCCCCGACTCGCAGTCGACGGTCACCGAGGCGATCGACTCGGCCGCGAACAGCTCGGCCGCACGCGCCGCGTGCGCCACGGGCTCGGGCCCGCCGGTGGCGCGCCCGTCGGTCACGAGCACGACCAGCGGCCTGCGTAGGGGATCGCGCAGCCGCTCCACCCGCAGCACCTCGTGCGCCTTGAGGAGCCCGGCCGCGAGCGGGGTGCGTCCACCGGTGGGCAGTGCTTCCAGGCGTACGGCGGCGGCGTCCACCGAAGACGTCGGGGGCAGCGCGACCTCCGCGGCCGCACCGCGGAAGGTCACCAGACCCACCTTGTCCCGGCGCTGGTACGCGTCGAGCAGCAGCGAAAGGACAGCGCCCTTCACCGCGCTCATCCGCTGCCGCGCGGCCATCGAGCCGGAGGCGTCCACGACGAACAGCACGAGATTGCCCTCGCGCCCTTCCCGTACCGCCTGCCGCAGATCGTCCCTGCGCACGACGAGGCCGCGCCCCGCACGCCCGCGCGCCCGCTGATGAGGCGCGGCGGCCTGCACGGTGGCCGCCAAGGGCAGCTTGGTGAGCGCCCCGCGAGGCCGGCGCGCCCCGGTCGTGCGCCCATGGTCGGCCCGCGCCCGCGACCGGCGCCCGGCCGCTCCGGCCCCAGTGCCGGGCACGCTGAGCAGCTTGGTGCGGAACGGCTCGGCGGCAGCGGCGGGCCGCTGTTCACCGGCGCCGGGGGAGCCCTGCGGCTGCTCGCTCTCGGACGGGTCCTGCCGGTCGCGGTCCTGCTCGGACCGCGCCTGACCCGGCAGCTGCGGGCCGTCGTCCTCGGGCGGCTGGCCGCCGCCCCCTCCCCGGGCTCCACCTCCGCCCGGCCCCTCGGGGGCCTCGCCCCCTTCGCCCTCCTCGGGCTCGCCGGGTTCCCCGGGCTCTTCGGGTTCTTCGGGGCCGAACTCCTCCAGCGTCTCGTCGAGTTTGTCCTCGTCAAGGCCCGGTGCGTCGAAGGGATTGCGCCGGCGCCGGTGCGGCAGCGCGAGCAGCGCGGCCTGCCGTACGTCCTCGGCCGTGACGTCCTCACGCCCCGCCCAGGCCGCGAGCGCCGTGGCCGTACGGGCCATCACGATGTCGGCCCGCATCCCGTCGACTTCGAAGGCCGCACAGGTCGCCGCGATCTGCCGCAGCACCCCGTCCCCGAGACGCACGGAGGGCAGCAGCGCCCGTGCGGCCACGATCCGCGCCCGTACGGCCCGCTCCTCGTCGGCCCAGCGCGCGGCGAAGGCGGCCGGATCGGCGTCGTAGGCGAGACGCCGCTTGACGACCTCCACCCGCTGGTCGGGCTCGCGCGAGGCCGAGACCTCCACGGTCAGCCCGAAGCGGTCGAGCAACTGCGGCCGCAGTTCGCCCTCTTCGGGGTTCATCGTCCCCACGAGCAGGAAGCGCGCGGCATGCCGTACGGACACACCTTCACGCTCCACGTACGAGGCGCCCATCGCCGCGGCATCCAGCAGCAGGTCGACGAGATGGTCATGCAGCAGATTGACCTCGTCGACATACAGAATCCCGCGATGGGCGTCGGCGAGCAGCCCCGGCTCGAAGGCCTTCACGCCCTCGGCGAGGGCCCGCTCGATATCGAGCGCCCCGACGAGCCGGTCCTCGGACGCGCCGACGGGCAGCTCGACCATGCGCGCTGCACGCGTTGCGGCTCCGGCGGCGTCATGCGGCCCATCCGGACACTGCGGGTCGGGCGACGCCGGATCACAGGAGAACCTGCACCCGGGCACCACCTCGACTTCGGGCAGCAACGCCGAAAGCGCCCGCACAGCAGTCGACTTGGCGGTGCCCTTCTCGCCGCGTACGAGCACCCCGCCGACGGCGGGGGAGACGGCATTGAGCACGAGAGCAAGCCGCAGGTCGTCCTGGCCGACGAGGGCGGTAAAGGGATAGGGGGTGTTCACAGGGCAGCCTCCACCTTCGACACATGCAGCACATCCAGCCCCGCCGGCGTTTGAGGTGATCCGAACGAAGTTCGGATGCGGGGGTTTGGGGGAGAAGCCCCGGTTCGGGGAGGGGGGGGGGGGGGGGGGAAGACCGCCGCCAGGGCACCCGCCCTCACGCGTCCCCCTCCAAGTCACCCTCGAGCTCCAGATACAGCGCCCGAAGCCGCTCGAGCGTCGAAGCATCGGGCTCAGCCCAGAGCCCACGCTCCGCCGCCTCGAGCAACCGCTCCGAAATCCCCCGCAGAGCCCAAGGGTTGGACTTCCGCATGAACTCCTGGTTCTCCCCGGAGAACACGTACTCCGCCGCCAACTTCTCGTACATCCAGTCGTCCACGACCCCGGCCGTCGCGTCGTACCCGAACAGGTAGTCCACGGTGGCCGCCATCTCGAACGCCCCCTTGTAGCCGTGCCGCCGCATCGCCGCCATCCACCGCGGATTGACCACCCGCGCGCGGAACACGCGATGCGTCTCCTCCCCGAGGGTGCGCGTCTTCACCTGATCCGGCACGGCCGAGTCACCCACATACGCCTCGGGCGAGGCACCGGTCAGATGGCGCACCATCGCCACCATGCCGCCGTGGTACTGGAAGTAGTCGTCGGCGTCGACGAGATCGTGCTCCCGCGTATCCACGTTCTTCGCGGCGACCGCGATCCGCCGGAACGCCGTCTCCATGTCCCCGCGCGCCGCCCGACCGTCAAGGCCCCGCCCGTACGCATAGCCGCCCCACACCGCGTACACCTCGGCGAGATCCGCGTCCGAGCGCCAGTTGCGCGCATCGATCAGCGGCAGCAGACCGGCCCCGTACGCCCCGGGCTTGGACCCGAAGATCCGGGCGGTCGCGCGCCGCCGGTCGCCGTGCTCGGCGGTGTCCTCGTCCGCGTGCGCCCGCACGTAATTGGAGGAGGCCGGCTCATCGAGCTCCGCCACCGCCCGCACCGCATCGTCGATCAGCCCCACCACATGCGGGAACGCGTCCCGGAAGAACCCGGAGATGCGCACGGTCACATCGATACGCGGCCGCCCCAGCTCCTCGACCGGAACGATCTCGAACCCCGTCACGCGCCGCGAGGCGTCGTCCCATACGGGCCGGCAGCCGAGCAGCGCGAGGATCTCCGCGATGTCGTCGCCCTGCGTCCGCATCGCCGACGTGCCCCACACGGTGAGGCCGACCGACTCGGGGTACTCGCCCGTGTCCGTCAGATACCGCGCCACGAGCGAGTCGGCGAGCGCCTGCCCCACCTCCCACGACAGGCGCGACGGGATGGCCTTGGGGTCGACCGAGTAGAAGTTCCGCCCGGTCGGCAGCACGTTCACCAGGCCGCGGGTCGGCGATCCGGACGGACCGGCCGGCACATATCCGCCGTCGAGCGCCCGCAGAATGTGCCCGATCTCGTCCGTCGTACGGGCGAGCCGCGGCACGACCTCCTCGCACGCGAAGCCCAACACGGCCACCGCGGGCGGCAGTTCGACACCGATCACGTCCCGCACGAGTGCGCGTACCGCCGAAAGCTGCCAGTCCCGGGCCTCCATGCCCTCCGCGAGCCGCCGGCACAGCTGCTCCAGGAGGTCAAGGGCGTCCGAGCCCGTACGAGCGGGCCCGTCGACCAGCGAGGTCAGCCCGTCCGCCACCTTCACCGCGGCCCCGGGCTCGGCGAGCAACTCCTTCTCCACGAGACCGAAATGCTCGGCCAGACAGGCCCGGAGCCCCGGCAGCGCGTTCGCCGTCCCGCCCCACACCTGCGAGGCCCGCAGCACCGCGAGCACCAGATTGACCCGGGCCTCACCGGCCGGGCCGCCACCGAGGATGTGCAGTCCGTCCCTGATCTGCACGTCCTTGATCTCGCACAGATAGCCGTCGATATGCATCACGAACTCGTCGAACGCCTCGTCGTCCGGCTGATCGTCGACATGCAGATCGTGATGCAGCTCCGCGGCCTTCACCAGGGTCCAGATCTGCGCCCGTACCGCCGGAGCCTTCGCCGGGTCGAGATCGCTCACCAGGGCGTACTCGTCGAGGAGTTGCTCCAGCTTGGCCAGGTCGCCATACGTATCGGCCCGCGCCATCGGCGGCACCAGATGGTCCACCACCGTGGCATGCCCGCGCCGCTTGGCCTGGGTGCCCTCGCCCGGGTCGTTGACGATGAACGGGTAGATCAGCGGCAGATCGCCGAGCACCGCGTCCGGCGCGCAACTCCCGCTCAGACCGAGGCCCTTGCCGGGCAGCCACTCCATCGTGCCGTGCTTGCCCATGTGCACGATCGCGTCGGCACCGAACCCGCCTTCCGATGTGACCGTCTCCAGCCACCGGTACGCCGCCATGTAGTGATGCGAGGGCGGCATATCGGGGTCGTGATAGATCGCGATCGGGTTCTCGCCGAAGCCGCGCGGCGGCTGGATCATCACCACGACGTTCCCGAACTGCAGGGACGCGAGCACGATGTCGTCGCCGTCGACGTACAGCGAGCCGGGCGGCTCACCCCACGCCTCGACCATCCCTGCGCGCAATGCGGGATCGAGCTTGTCGAACCAGGCCTGGTAGTCGGCCAGCGGCACCCGCGCGGGCGCCGCCGCCAACTGGTCCTCGGTCAGCCACTCCACGTCGTGTCCGCCGGCCTCGATCAGCCGGTGGATCAGCTCGTCGCCCTCGGCCGGATACCCGACGACCCCGTATCCGGCGTCCCGCAGCGCATCGAGCAGCCGCACCGCGGAGGCAGGCGTGTCCAGACCCACCGCATTGCCCACCCGGGAGTGCTTGGTCGGATACGCGGTGAAGACGACGCCCAGCTTCTTCTCGGCGTTCGGCTTGTGCCCGAGCCGCGCATGGCGCACCGCGATCCCGGCCACGCGCGCGGCCCGCCCGGGGTCGGCCCTGTAGACCGGCACCTCGTCGGGCCCCTGCTCCTTGAACGAGAACGGCACCGTGATCAGCCGCCCGTCGAACTCCGGGATCGCCACCTGCATCGCCGCGTCCATGGGGGAGAGCGCGGCGTCCGACGCCTCCCATGCAGCCCGCGAGGAGGTGAGGCAGAGCCCTTGCAGCACAGGGATGTTCAGGTCGGCGAGCGCGCCGATGTCCCAGGCCTCCTCGTCCCCGCCCGCCGACGCCTCGGACGCATGCGTACCGCCGGCCGCGAGCACGGTCGCCACCAGCGCGTCGGCCCGTCCGATCAGCTCGTAGAGCGCCGGGTCCGCGCCCCGCAGCGAACCGCAGAACACCGGCAGCGCGTTGGCGCCCGCGTCCTCGACCGCCTCGCACAGGGTGTCCACGAACGCGGTGTTCCCGGACAGTTCATGCGCCCGGTAGAACAGCACACCGACCGTCGGCCGCCCCTCCACGCGGGCATACGAGCCGTGCAGACCGAACTCCGGCATCTTCTCCGGCTCGGCGAACCCCTCACCCGTCAACAGGACCGTGTCCGACAGAAAACGCGCCAGCTCGGCCAGGTTCCCCGGACCGCCCTCGACGAGATACCGCAGCGCCTCCGCCACGACCCCGGCCGGCACCGAGGACTCGGCCATCAACTCCGCGTCCGGCACCGACTCGCCACCGAGCAGCACGGTCGGTATCCCGGCCGCACGCAGCGCGGCGAGACCGTCCTCCCAGGCCCGCTTGCCGCCGAGCAGCCGCACCACCGCGATGTCCGCGCCGTCGAGCAGCCCGGGCAGCTCCTCGGAGACGTCCACGCGCATCGGATTGCCGATGCGATACGGCGCGTCGGATGCCCGCGCCGCCAACAGATCCGTATCGGCGGTGGACAGAAGAAGAACCGTCATGAAGGAGCCCCCGGAGCGATGAAGGGAAGACCGGGCGGCGCACCGGTCTCGATCAGGTGCAGCAGAGCAGCGGTGTCCGCGTGCTCCTCGATGAGGTCACCGAGCCGGTCCAGTTGCTCCTCGCGCAGCGCATGGAAGCTCGTGTCGGGCGCGGGCACGAAACGCCGGCCCGCGTCGGCCGCGACCGCGCGCAGGAAGGCACGCCGGAACGCGTCGCTCTCCAGCGACCCGTGCCAGTGCGTCCCCCACACGCCGCCGACCCGGCAGCCGTCCAAGAACGGCTCCCCGCCGAGCACTTCGGCGACCCCGTGATGAATCTCGTAGCCTTCGACGAATTCGCCCAGTGCCCTGCCCACTGGACGCGTCAGCGTTTTCTCGCGCCGGAAGCGGACCCGGACCGGCAGCAGGCCAAGCCCGTCCACCGCTCCCGCGCGGGACTCGATCTCGTCCTCGATGTGCTCGCCCAGGATCTGGAATCCACCACAGATCCCGAGAATCGGACGCCCCTCGGCTGCCCTGCGCCCCAGCGCCTTCTCGAATCCCCGCCGTCTCAACCACTCCAACGCCGCGACGGTGCCGCGGGTTCCCGGGATGACGACGAGATCCGCATCGGCCAACTCCTCCGGCCGGTCCACGAATCGCACGACCACGCCCGGCTCGGCCGCGAGGGCGTCCACATCGGTGAAGTTGGACATCAGAGGGATCGCACAGACCGCGACGCGCAGCAGATCCTCGCCGACCGGCGGCGCCACCTCCGACTCGCGCACGGCGCCGCGCAGCGACACTCGCAGCCCGTCCTCCTCGTCGATGCCGAGCCCGTGCGCGTACGGCAGGACGCCGTAAGTCGCCCGCCCGGTCAGGCCCTTGAGCATGTCGAGCCCGGGTTCGAGCAGCGAGACATCCCCGCGGAACTTGTTCACCAGATACCCGGCGACCAGCTCCTGGTCCTCCTTGCTCAGGAGCGCCGTCGTTCCGAAGAACGAGGCGAAGACACCGCCGCGGTCGATGTCGCCGACCACGACCACCGGGAAGCGGGAGGCCCGCGCGATCCCCATGTTCACGATGTCGGTGCGCCGCAGATTGATCTCCGCGGGGCTGCCCGCCCCTTCGCAGATCACCGCGTCGTACTCGGCGCGCAGCTGCTCCAGACAGTCCACGACCGTCCTGAGTAGCGACTCCTGCCGCCCTCCGTGCAGCCTTTCCCCGGGGGACGACCCCCCAGACCCCCCGAAAAACCCGCGCGCGCTCATCTCGCCCACCGGCTTGCCCATCAGGACCACCTGGCTCGAGCGGTCGCTGCCGGGCTTGAGCAGCACCGGGTTCATCAGCGCGGTCGGCTCCACGCGCGCGGCCTGCGCCTGCATCGCCTGCGCCCGGCCGATCTCCGCCCCCTCGCGCGTCACAAAGGAGTTGAGGGACATGTTCTGCGCCTTGAACGGCGCGACCTTCACCCCCTGTCGCGCAAGCCAGCGGCAGATCCCCGCGGTGACCACACTCTTGCCGGCATCCGATGTGGTCCCGGCGACCAGCAGCCCACCGCTCATGACGCTCCTCTTCCGGTACTTCCTGTACTTCCGGTACGCAGGTGTCCGCGCAGCCGGTGACGTGCCCGGCCCGCAGGCACACTGCCTACCGCACACACCGCGAGCGCCAGCGCGTTCACACGGCGCGCGAGCCGCACGGCCCGCTCGATGTCCGCCACTTGGACGGCGCGCCCGGCGTCATTGAGGACCGGGCGGTGCTCCACTCGACCCCCGTACGAGAGAACACCCCCCAGCCGTACGCCGAGCGCGCCCGCAAAGGAGGCCTCCACCGGGCCTGCGTTGGGGCTCGGATGGGCCCCCGCGTCGTGCTGCCACGCCCGTACCGCGCCGCGCGGGTCCCCGCCGGCCAGCACGGCCAGCGCGGCCGTCAGGCGGGCACCAGGCCACCCCGCCACGTCGTCGAGCCGCGCCGAAGCCCAGCCGTAGCGCCGGTACTTGGGGGACTTGTGGCCGACCATCGCGTCCAGGGTGTTCACGGCCCGGAACCCGAGCAGCCCGGGCACCCCTGCCACCGCACCCCAGACCAGCGCGCCCACCACGGCGTCCGAGGTGTTCTCCGCGACCGACTCGACCACGGCGCGCGCGATGCCCGCCTCGTCGAGCGCCTGGGGATCACGGCCGCACAGATGCGGCAGCCGCTCAAGGGCCGCCGCCACCTCGCCCGCGTCCAGCGCGGCGGCGACGGCCCGTGCTTCGCGTACGAGCGAAGTCCCGCCCACCACCGTCCAGGTGGCGGCGGCGGTCAGGGCGACGGAAGCGGCGGGGGAGTGGCGTATGGCATGGGAGGCCAGCGCTCCGAGCGCCACCGCACCACCCGCGCAGACGGCGGTGTGCAGGGTTCCGGCGGCCCGGTGGTCACGCCACAGGACCCGCTCGACAGCGCTCGCGGCGCGCCCGAACACGGCGACGGGATGTCCACGGCGTGGGTCGCCGAAGAGCAGATCGCCGAGCAGGCCGGCCGCGGCGCCGTACGCGAAAGTGCGATCGGCACCCACGGATCAGACCGCCGATACGCCTCGAAGAACCTTCGTACAGGAGGTACTTGGCAGAGCGATGCAGCCTGGCATGGCGAAATGTCCTCACTCAGGGTGTCCGCGCCCTGGTTCGACGTGAACGGCTGCGAGAGTTCCTGGCTCCCGGGGACAACTCCCCGGTGACAGTGGCGGGACCGCGCCGGAATCACACCGGCTTCCTCTACTGCTGCCGTATTGGCTCCGGAAGTCCACCACGCACCGCGAACACCCGTCAACTCGGCGTTGACCTGCGGCGGAAGAGTGTGCGCAGATACACACCGGCGCACGCACGACCGCCCCCTTCCCCGGCCCGAGGGGGGCGGGGGAGGGGGGGGGGGGGGGGGGGGCTCCGGGGGGGGGCAAGAA
>NZ_JAEIMH010000105.1:19590-23142 GCF_016464295.1 Streptomyces sp. N35
CAAACCCCCCCCGGCCCACCCCCCCCCCCCCCTGCCCGGGACCGGGGAGCCCCGGGCAAGGGGCGGTCGTGTCGCGTGCCTCAGGTGACGATCAGAAAGATCCCGTACGCCACGGCCGCCGCGCACAGCGCGAAGCAGGCATACGCACCCGTGCGGGCCAGTGCCGCCGAGCCGCCCTGCGCGGTGGCCGTCTCCTGCTTGGAGAGGCCCATGATGCCGAGGGTGAACAGGCCCACGAGAAGCACCGTGGCCAGAAGGCTGACGCCGAAGACAGAGCCCAGAGCTGCCCAGTCGATCTTCATACTGCTGATTCCTTACCTAGTCGGGCGAGCCGCGTCAGGCGGTCGCACCGGCCGGCTGCGTGGAGCCGGCAGCAGGCGTGCGGGCCGGGATGGTGGTCTTGACGGCGGGAGCGCCCGTGGCCTCGAGGGCCTCGGCGGCTTCCGCGGCGACGGTCGGCGGCGGGGTCACCGCGGCGATCGCGGTGGTCACCACGCCGGGCTCGCCGGCGACGGGCTCGACCTCGTTGACGTTCGTGTGGTCGATGACCTGACGGCGCGAGTACAGCCAGATCGCCGCGCACGAGACCACCAGGAAGACCGCGACGACCGCGATTCCCCAGTCGCCCTGACGGGCCACGAACTCGGCGCCCGCGGCCATCAGACCGGCGGCCGGCAGGGTCAGACCCCACGCGATGAACATCCGGGTCGCGGTCGACCAGCGCACGACGCCGCCCTTGCGGCCGAGACCCGCGCCCATCACGGCGCCCGAGCAGGAGTGCGTGGTGGAGAGCGAGAAGCCCAGGTTGGACGAGGCCAGGATGACGGCGGCGGCCGAGGTCTGGGCGGCGAAGCCCTGCTGCGGCTGGAGGTCGGTGAGGCCCTTGCCCATGGTGCGGATGATGCGCCAGCCGCCGAGGTAGGTGCCGAGCGCGATCGCGAGACCGGCGGAGACGATGACCCAGACCGGCGGGTTCGAGCCGGGCGCGAGCGCGCCGCCGGCGACCAGGGCCAGGGTGATGATGCCCATCGTCTTCTGGGCGTCATTGGTGCCGTGCGCGAGCGAGACCAGGCCGGCGGAGGCGATCTGACCGGCGCGGTAGCCCTTGGCAGAGGACTTCTCACCGACGTTCTTGCCGAGCTTGTACGTCAGGCGGGTCGCCAGCATCGCGGCGAGGCCGGCCACGACGGGCGCGGCGATCGCGGGGATGAGGACCTTGGTGACGACGACATCGCCGTTGACCCCGCCGAAGCCGATCGAGGCGACGGTGGCGCCGATCAGACCGCCCATGAGGGCGTGCGAGGAGCTGGAGGGGAGGCCGACCAGCCAGGTCAGCAGGTTCCACAGAATGGCGCCGACGAGCGCCGCGAGGATCACCTCGGGTTGGATCCCGTCCTCTCTCACCAGGCCGCTGGAGATCGTCTTGGCGACCTCGACCGAGAGGAAGGCTCCGACGAGATTGAGCACGGCGGACATGGCGACCGCCGCCTTGGGCTTCATGGCGCCGGTCGAAATGGTTGTCGCCATCGCGTTGGCGGTGTCGTGGAAACCGTTCGTGAAATCGAACACGAGAGCTACGGCGATCACGATCGCAAGCAGCAGCGTGAAGTGTTCCATTTACCCAGGCAATCGTTCGATGTCAGTGGCTGGACGAACGTAGGCAACCTGAGTGAACGGAAGGTGAACTGGGCCGGGCGTCCGGGTGGCCGGATCGAGGGGTGGCGCCCGCCGCGAGCTCGGGCAAAAAGGCGCCAACCCCAGTAAAGCCGGGCTTATCGCCCTCGGGCGAACTTCTTCAGGCCTCCCGCCGACCCGTTGAAGAGATTCTGATCACCCGGCAGCCTGCCCGCGTTGTCGTACTGCCAGAAGGTCGGATACGACCACCCGGCGGGCAGCGGCCCCGGCGAGGAGCTGTACCGCGCGATCCACAGCGCGTGATTGCTCCCGAACCCCGAGTAATTGCCGGTGCAAGCCTTCCACCAGTTCGTATTGGTGTAGATGACGGGCCGCCTGCCGGTCCCCCTGAGCACCTCGTTGCTGAAGGCGCGGATCCAGCCGACCATCTTGGACTTGCTCAGTCCGTAGCACTTCTTCTTGCTGTACGGGTTGTACTCGATGTCGAGCGCGGGCGGCAGCGTCCAGCCGTCGGAGCGCCAGGCGCCGCCGTTGCGTACGAAATGGCGGGCCTGGGTGGTGCCGGACGACTTGTTCGGCAGGGCGAAGTGGTAGGCGCCGCGGATCAGTCCGGCGCTGCGCGAGCCGTTGTACTGCTGGTTGTAGTACGGGTTCTTGTACGTGTGCGACTCGGTCGCCTTCACGTAGACGAACTTGGCGCCCTTGGACTTGGCCTTCTGCCAGTCGACGTTCTTCTGGTGCGAAGAGACGTCGTGCCCCTTCGGCTTCGAGGCCGCGGACGCCGGTGCCTCGATGAGCGCGGTTCCCCCCAGTGCGAGCGCCGCCGCGGACGCGGCGAGCGCGCTCAGGCGACGGCTTTGACGGCGTGACGCATTGCCACGAGCCATATTTCCCCCCGGATGGCGACGTGCATGACAAATCCCCCAGAGGTTAGGGGAACGTCGGCCGATGCCCGTCGATCTTCGGCCAATTCGGAGAGAACCCCATGAATGCGCATATGCGCCCTTTCGGAGGGCCGGGCTCCGCACTACAGTGCCCGGCCCCGGTGCCCCGGGTCCGTCCCTGGCAGGATCGGCGCATGGTGCGAGGTGAGCGGGAAGCGCGGGAGCATGCGGTGGCGGAGGCCTGGGAGGCGCTGGTGGCCACGGCCCGCAGGTCGGCGGACGAGGGCCTGGTCGTCGGCACCTCGGGCAATGTCTCGGTACGCGTCGGCGACCTGGTCCTCGTGACGCCGAGCGGAGTTCCGTACGAGCGGCTGCGGCCCCAGGACGCGATCGCGGTGGACCTCGACGGCCGCCAGGTGCTCGGCACACTCTCCCCGACCAGTGAACTCCCTCTCCACCTCGCGGTCTACCGGTCGACGGACGCACGGGCCGTGGTGCACACCCACGCCGTCCACGCCACGGCCGTTTCCACGCTCGTCGACGAGCTGCCGCCCGTCCACTACATGACCGCGGCCCTCGGGGGAGTGGTCCGCGTCGCCCCGTACGCCCTCTACGGCTCGGACGAATTGGCCGAGAACATGCTGGGCGCACTTCGCGATCGCACAGGTTGTCTACTGCAGAACCACGGCACGGTCACATACGGAGCCACCCTCGCCCAGGCCTACGACCGCACAGCCCAACTCGAATGGCTCTGCCACCTCTGGCTGACCGCCACATCGATCCCGGGCCACGCGCCGCGATTGCTTTCCGCGGGCGAATTGCTGGAGGTCTCCGAGAAGCTCCGGGTATACGGGCAGCCACCCGGCCAGTCCGGCCAACCCAGCCCCTCCGGCGCTTGAGGAGATCCGAACGAAGTTCGGATGCGGGGGTCCGGGGGGGAGCCCCCGGTTCGGGAAGGGGGGGGCAGGGGGAACAGCCCCCCGCAGGCACCCCCCCCCCCCCCCCCCCCCCCCCAAACCCCCCCCCCCCCCCC
>NZ_JAEIMH010000105.1:23152-27818 GCF_016464295.1 Streptomyces sp. N35
CGGGGGTCCGGGGCGAAGCCCCGGTTTCGGGAAGGGGCGGGTAGGGGAAACCAGCCCGCCGCAGACGCAACCGGCCGGCACCCGACAACGGGACCGCACCCGAACAAGGACCCCGCCCACTGGCCGACAACCCCCTACGCACCGACACTGGACCCGTGCGCCCCGCAACCGCGACGGCAGCAGCCGTCACCGCCCTGATCGGTGCCGGCGCGGCCATGCTCGCGGCCGGCCGCCACGCCAGCGATGCCGCTCTGAAGGTCGAGCCCGGCAAACCGCTGCCCACCGAGCCCGCCCTCACCGTGCACGCCACGTCGAGCCGTCAGATCGCGCTGACCCGCGACCTCGCCTCCCAGCGCCCCGGCGTCTACGGACTGACCGGCCACGGCTGCCACGCCGTCGTCGGACCGGTCATCGAGGACGCCCCGCACACGGCCGACACCGTCGTGCGCCGCCTCGACCGCGTCACCCACGGCACCCTCGACGTCGGCGCCAAGGTGTGGCTCACCCCGCAGGTCCACCTCGGCAACCCGCGCACCGCGCTCGGCCTCGACCACGCCGATGTCGACATCCCCGGTGAGCTCGGCGGGCTGCCCGCCTGGTTCGTGCCCGCGCACCGCGACACCTGGGTGATCACCGTGCACGGCCTGGGCGCCACGCGCGAACACCCCATGGTCGTCATGGAGTTCCTGCACGGCATGCGGATCCCCGTACTCGACCTCGCCTACCGCGGCGACCTCGGCGCACCCCGCTCACCCGACGGGCTCGCCCATCTCGGCGAGACCGAGTGGCGCGACCTGGACGCGGCCCTGCGCTACGCCGTCCGCTACGGCGCACGGAACATCGTCGTCCACGGCTGGTCCACGGGCGCCACGATGGCGCTGCACGCGCTGACCCACTCCGCCCTGCGCGACCGCATCAGCGGACTGATCCTCGACTCGCCGGTCCTCGACTGGGAGAGCACGGTCCGCGCGCTCGCCGCGGCGAGCCGTACGCCCTCCCCGCTGCTGCCGCTCGCGGTGCGCGCCGCACAGGGCCGCACCGGACTGAGCGGCGACCGGACCAGGGGCGCCGCCGCACCCGACGGCATCGGGGTCCCTGTCCTCGTCTTCCACGGCCCCGACGACACCCTCGCGCCCTGGGCCGCGACCCGTGAATTCGCCGCCCGCCGCCCGGATTTGATCACCCTGCACACGGTGCCCGACGCCCCGCACGGCGCGATGTGGAACGCGGACCCGCACGGCTACGAGGAGACCATGCGCCGCTTCCTCACTCCGCTGCTTTAGCAGGTGTGTGAGGCGCCTGCCGGATATCGCGAGCCGTAGTCCCCCGATGGGGCCCGATCAGGGCGAAGCTCCCACACCGGACTCCCGATTGGGTTTTCGGGGTCCGAGCGGGAAGACTGCACCCTGTGACGTCCCGTAACCCGCGCGACTCCAGGCTCCGACTCGTCCGCCCGCGCCCCCTGGCGCCCGTCCCCGCAGCAGAGCCCCCCAGGGCCCGGCGCCGCCCCGCTCCCAGGCCGCCCGAGGGCACGCCCGCCCCCGCGCAGCTCGCCACCATGGCGCGCAAGGGCCTGGCCGCCGCCGCGCGGATCGCGCGCTGGGCCGGGGACACCGGCAGCGGGGGACAGCAGAACGTGCTGCGCACCGCACCCGGCGGCGTCCTCACCCCGGACATCGCCGAACGGGCCGCCGCGCAACTGGAGCTGACACCTCAGCAGGTACGCACCGACTGGGACACCGCACGCCTGGCGGGTCTGATCGAGGTGCACGGCGACAGCGCCCGCGCGGGCTGGCGGCTGCGTGCCTGGGACCGGGACGACTCGGCGGTCCTGCGCGGGTGGGTCGCCCTGTTCGACGCGTGGTCCCTGGTGCACCCGGCGCCCGCCGAGCTCGCACCCGCCGCGGTGGCCGAAGTGATCGAGGCCGTACCGCAGTTGCTGTCCGTGCTTCAGCTCTCCCAGGGTCCTCTCCCGCTGCCCCAGCTGCTCGACCTCCTCGAGCAGCGCGTCACCGAACTCCGCGACGAGCGCTGCGAGATCCCCTACGGACCGCAGGCCGAACCGGTCCCCGCCGAAACGGACTCGGCCCCGCTGCTCGAATGGGCGCTCACCGGCCTCGCCGCCGTCGGCGCACTGACCCTCGACGCGGACCAGGCGACGATGACACCGCTCGGCAGCTGGGCGGTCTGGGTCAAGCTGGAACAGATCATCGTGGCCGCGCAGAGCCCCGCCGGGAACATCGAGCAGCACGCCGAGGGCATGCTCCGCGGCTGCGCCCGGCTGCGCCCCAACGCCGCCCGCGCCGAATACCGCGCCTGGCTGGCCGCGCGCCCCGTGGGCAGCGCCGTGACCGAACTCCTCGACGCGGCCCGCGGCGACGACTCCCTGCTGCGAGGCCTCGCCTTCGAAGCCCTGCGCGTGGTCGGCGCCCCCGCCGAACCGGACGTACGCGCCGCCTCCGACGAGCTGCTGCTGCGTCCGTACGCCCTGATCTGGCTCGCCGAGCACGAGGGCTACGACCCCGAGGACGTGCACACGGTCCTCACCCGCGAGGAATCCACCTGGCTCTGGGTGGACACGGCCGCGGCGGTCGCGGACCACGGTGAAGCGACCCTGCTCGTACGGCACTTGGAAGCGGCGGTGCAGCCGACGATCCCGCAGCTGCTCGCCGAGATCCGCGCGGTCGGCCACCCCCGTACCGTCCAGGTCCTGGTCGCGCTGGCGGCCGCCCACCCGGACCCGGCTCTCGCCAAGGCGGTACGGCGGGCGGCCTTCCAGGTCCACACCGGCGGGGCGTGACAGCGCTCAGCGGTGCGGCGTGACAGCGCTCAGCGGTGCGGCGCCGGTCTCGAAGGCGGAGCTCGGTTTTTGAAGGCCGAGCTCAGCTCTTGAAGGGCGGAGCTCAGCCGGCCTGCGGGCTGTAGTTCCCGAAGCTCCAGACGTTGCCCTCGAGATCGCGGGCCATGTAGTCCCGCGACCCGTAGTCCTGGTCGGTGGGCGGCATCAGGATCTCGACGCCGTGCTCCACGGACCGCTTGTGATGGGTGTCGACATCGTCGATGTGGATGAACAGACCGACAGGACCGGCGTTCTCCATCGCCTTGGCGAAGGCTCCGCCGCGCCCCTTCGAGCTCAGCATCACGACGCCGTTGCCATACGTGAGTTCGCAGTGCTCGACGATGCCGCCCTCGCCCTCGAACAGCGCGGTCTCGGCGAAGCCGAAAGCCTCCGTGAGCTGGCGGATCGCGGCCTTCGCGTCCTCGTAGAGCAGGGTCGGGGTGATGGTCGGTGACTGTGCCATGGGGATCCACTCCTCAGAGGATTTCCATGCGGATGTGACCTGTGGCCCAGTCTGGCACCCGGCACTGACAATCCTCCCGGACCCCTGTCGGGAGCCCGCCCGCGGTCACCCGCCCGCCGTCACCGGAAGGTGTTGCACTGGGCCATGTCGCCGGTGCGGTACCCCTGGTAGAACCACTGCTGCCGCTGCTCGGCCGAGCCGTGCGTCCAGTTCTCCGGCGACACCCGGCCCTGGAACCGCTCCTGGATCCGGTCGTCGCCGACCGCGGCCGCCGCGCTCAGCCCGTCGCGGATGTCCTCGTCCGTGAGCGAGGTGATCAGCGGCCGGCCGGTGGCGTCGTCCGGGGTGCTCGTCGCGTGCTTGGCCCACACACCGGCGTAGCAGTCGGCCTGCAGCTCGACGCGTACGGCGTTGCTGTTCGCGCCGGTCCGTCCGTCCTGGGCGCGCTGCAGCGTGCCGGCCAGGTTCTGGATGTGGTGGCCGTACTCGTGCGCCACCACATAGGCCTGGGCGAACGGGCCGCCGCTGGAGCCGAACTTGGTGCGCAGCTCGTTGAAGAAGCCCAGGTCCAGATAGACCTTCCGGTCCCCGGGGCAGTAGAAGGGCCCGACCGCCGAGCTCGCGGCGCCGCACGCGGTGTTGACGCGGCCGGAGAAGAACACCGTCTGCGCGTCGCCGTACCGGGCGCCCCGGCGTGGGAACTCCTGGCGCCAGTAGTCCTGCACGCTGTTGACCACCGCGACCATCCGGCAGTCGTCCTTGGTGTTCGCGTCCTGCCCGGTCCGACAGGTCTGCTGCACCTGGGCGGCGCTCGACGCGGTGTCCGTGGGGTCGTCATTGCCCGAGGTCAGGCCCAGATTGTCCGGACCGACACCGAAGAAGAGCCCCATGATCAGCGCGATGATGCCGGCGAATCCGCCGCCGATGGCCGCCTTGCTCTTCATCCGGCTGCCGCGGACGTCGCTGACTTCCGAGGTGTCCAGATTGGCGTTGTCGTCGAACTGCACGGGCGCACCATCCTTAGGCCGATATCGGAGGCTCGGCTCCTTCATCCTGTTACGCCCGGTCGCAACGGGCGTGGGCAGAGGACCGAACGGGCGACCCGGGACCACCGGCCTGCCGTGTCGGGCGCCTCACGGGCCGCCCGCGCGCGGCGCCGGGACTACGCTCTGCGCCGGATCCGAGGCCGCGCGCCCTGTGCGGTCGGGCCGGCGAAGAGCAGTGACGAGGGGGCCTATGTGAGCGGCGGACCGATGCGGACCGGAGCCCTTGCCGGCGCGGAGCGCGAGCCCCGCGCCGACGGGCGCCCGGCGGGCGGCCCCTACGCACCGCCCCGGCCGCCCCGACCCCGGGGCCCCCCGCGG
>NZ_JAEIMH010000106.1:0-7789 GCF_016464295.1 Streptomyces sp. N35
GGGCGGGGGGGCGGGGGGGGCCCCCCCCCCGGGGGGGGGCGGGGGGGCCGCCCCCCCCCTGACCTCAGCACACGACCGTCAGCCCACCGCCGCCGCCACCGCGATCACAGCAAACATCAGCACGAGCACACCGGCCATGATCCGGTTCCTGGTCTTGGGGTCCACGCTTCGAGGTTAGCGGCTGCACTCCAGCGGCCAGCGAGCGACCTCTTCGTAGCGCGGCCTCTCCCCCGCCGCCCCGCCGACCGGAAGCGTGCTGCGGACCAGGCTGAGGTGGTCCACGGTCCACGGCGTGCCGGCGAAGGCGTCGAGCTCGGCGGCGTACGGCACCAGATCCACCTCGGGCGGATGCGTCTGCCGCCGCCCGCCGCCACTGCGGGCGAGCGTGAGATGGGGCACGAACCGCTGGGTCTCCTCCATCGCGAGACCTGCCTCGCTCCCGGCGGCATACGCGCGCTCGGCCAGCCGCCGCAACGTCGCAAGCTCCCCACGCGCCCCGGCCCACAGCGCCCGCTGCCCGAACCGCCCACTGCGGTACAGCTGCAGCTCGAACGGCGACGTCCGCCGCGCGCCCCGCCGCAGCCGCTCCTCGAGATCCGGCCGCAGCGCATCCGGCACCTCGTCCAGAAAGGCGAGCGTGAAGTGCCACCCGGCCGGCTCGGTCCACCGCAGCTTGTCGGCCCCGGGGAGAGCCTTCAACTCCCGTACGAACGCGGCAAGCTCGTCGATGGCGGAGGGCGGCGGCAGCACTGCGGCGAAGAGTCTCATCTCAGCCGAACGTACCCTTACGCAGCCGTCGCCATCCGCTCCCGCGGAACGAACCGCACATGCGGATGCCCCCGGTGCCACCCGAGCCGCACCCGCAGATCACCGACCCGCGCCAGCATCAGACCGACCGCGGTCGCCGCGAGCAGGGCGACCAGACCGCCCATGGCCATGCCCACCCGCACGCCGTACGTGTCCGTGACCCAGCCGACCAGCGGCGCGCCCACCGGCGTACCGCCGGTGAAGACCATCATGAACAGCGCCATGACCCGGCCGCGCATCAGCGGATCGGTGGCCATCTGGATCGAGGAGTTGGCGGTCACGTTGACCGTCAGGCCGAACACACCGAGCGGCACGAGCAGCACGGCGAAGAGCCAGAACGACGGCGCCATCGCCGCCACGACCTCGAGCAGTCCGAAGACCATCGCGGCCCCGACGAGGATCCGCATCCGCGCCGTGCCGCGGCGGGCCGCCAGCAGCGCACCGGCCAGCGAACCGGCCGCCATCAGCGAGTTGAGCAGACCGTACGTGCCGGGCCCGGCGTGGAAGACATCGTCCGCGAAGGCCGAGAGCCAGATCGGGAAGTTGAAGCCGAAGGTGCCGATGAACCCGACGAGCACGATCGGCCAGATCAGGTCGGGCCGCCCGGCCACGTACCGCAGGCCTTCCTTGAGCTGGCCCTTGCCGCGCGGAGCGATCTCGACCTTGTGCAGCTCGGAGGTGCGCATCAGCGCGAGCGAGGCCAGCGGCGCGATGAAGGACAGACCGTTGAACAGGAACGCGTAGCCGCTGCCGACCGCCGCGATCGCCACGCCGGCGACGGCGGGTCCGATCAGCCGCGCGGACTGGAAGTTGGCGGAGTTCAGGCTGACCGCGTTCGCGAGCTGGTCCTTGCCGACCATCTCGGAGACGAAGGTCTGCCGCGCGGGGTTGTCGACGACCGTGACCAGACCCATCAGGAAGGCCGTCAGATAGACGTGCCACACCTGGACGTGTCCGGTGAGGGTCAGGATCGCGAGCGCCAGACCGGTGAAGCCCATCGCGGCCTGGGTGAAGAAGAGCAGCGGCCGTTTCGGCAGCCGGTCCACGAGGACACCGCCGTACAGGCCGAACAGAAGCATGGGCAGGAACTGCAGCGCCGTGGTGATGCCGACGGCCATGGCAGAGCCGGTGAGGCTGAGCACCAGCCAGTCCTGGGCGATGCGCTGCATCCAGGTGCCGGTGTTCGAGACGACCTGTCCGGTGAAGAAGAGCCGGTAGTTACGGATCTTCAGAGAGGAGAAGGTCGAGGGCTTTTCGGTACGTGCGGTGGAGTCGTGGGCGGTCGGTGCGGGGGCGGAGTCTGCTCCGGATCCCGTACTCAAAAGGGCTCGCCTCCTCGGCGGTCGGTGTGCTGTGTCTATGGCGTGCTGTGCTGCGGGTTGCCCAGGTTCACGCGGCTAAAGGTGGGCGAGCTTCTCCAGTACGGGGGCGGCGGCGCGAAGTTTCGCCCACTCGTCCTCGTCGAGCTCGTCGGCGAGCGAGGCCAGCCAGGCGTTCCGCTTGCGGCGGCTCTGCTCGAGCATGGCCTCGGCCTGCTCGGTCTGGCTGACCACCTTCTGCCGGCGGTCCTCGGGGTGCGGCTCCAGCTTGACCAGACCCTTGGCCTCGAGCAGCGCCACGATGCGCGTCATCGACGGCGGCTGGACGTGCTCCTTGCGGGCGAGCTCGCCGGGAGTGGCCGAGCCGCAGCGGGCGAGGGTGCCGAGCACCGACATCTCGGTGGGGCTCAGCGACTCGTCCACACGCTGGTGCTTGAGCCGGCGCCCGAGCCGCATCACGGCGGAGCGCAGGGAGTTCACGGCGGCGGCATCGTCGCCATGGGAAAGGTCAGGCATCTAGTTAGAGTAACTCATTACCCTGACTAAGGAAACCGCTTGAGGGCTCAGGCGCCCCAAGAGTTCCTCAAGATTTCTAAGCCGCTCACGAGGGAAGATCACCCATATGGGTGAGCCGATCGCGGAAAGTGACGCGCAACCGGAGGGCCGCCGGGGACGCTGGAGCACATGGGGACCAGCGTGCTCAGCCTGCGTATAGACGGAGAGCTGCTCGACCGACTCCGTCACCATGCCGGCATAAGGGGAATGAACGTCCAGGACTATGTGATCCGCGCCCTCGTGCGGAACGACTTCGACGAGCGCTTCAAAGCGGCCGTCGAGGAGACACAGCGGTTCTACGGGGCCGGGGAATCCGGGTCGTACGAGGAGCCGTACGAAGCGTCGTACGAGGAGACGACAAAGCCCGGACCCCCCACAAGGAGCCCGGGCCGTCACGCCGCGGCCGCACCGGTGACTCAGGTCAGTCCGAGCGCCGGCATCAGGTAGTAGAAGCCGAACACGGCGGCCACCGCGTACATCGCCGCCGGCACCTCGCGGCCGCGGCCCGCGGCCAGGCGCAGCACCGTGAAGGTGATGAAGCCGATGCCGATGCCGTTCGTGATCGAGTAGGTGAACGGCATCATCATCATGGTCAGGAACGCCGGGATCGCGATCGTGTAGTCCTTCCAGTCGATCGCGGTGACCGAGCCGGACAGGATCAGGAAGCCCACGGCGAGCAGCGCGGGCGTCGCGGCCTGCGAGGGGACCATCAGGGCCAGCGGTGTCAGGAACAGCGACAGCGTGAACAGACCGCCGGTGACGATGTTCGCCAGACCAGTGCGCGCTCCCTCGCCGACACCGGCCGTGGACTCCACGAAGCAGGTGGTGGCCGAGGAGGAGCTGGCGCCGCCCGCGGCGACGGCGAGACCGTCGACGAGCAGGACCTTGTTGATGCCGGGCATCTGACCGTCGGCATCGACCAGCTTGGCCTCGTCGGCGACGCCCATGATCGTGCCCATCGCGTCGAAGAAGCACGAGAGCAGCACGGTGAAGACGAAGAGGACACCGGTGAGGATGCCGACCTTCTCGAAGCCGCCGAACAGACTGACCTGACCGATCAGGCCGAAGTCCGGGGACGCGACCGGGTTGCCCGGCCACTCGGGGGTCGTCAGACCCCAGCTCGGGATGTCGGCGATCGCGTTGATGATCATCGCGGCGAGCGTCATCACGACGATCGAGATCAGGATCGCACCGGGCACCTTGCGCACGATCAGCGAGAGCGTGAGCAGCGCGCCGATCACGAAGACCAGGACGGGCCAGCCGTTGAGATGGCCGTCGGAGCCGAGCTGCAGCGGGACCGTGGTGTGGGCGGCGTCCGGGATACGGGAGACGAAGCCGGCGTCGACCAGGCCGATCAGCATGATGAAGAGGCCGATACCGATCGCGATGCCCTTGCGCAGGCCGAGGGGCACCGCGTTCATCACGCGCTCCCGCAGCCCGGTCGCGACGAGCAGCATCACGATGAAACCGGCGAGCACGACCATGCCCATCGCGTCGGGCCAGCTCATCCGGGGCGCCAGCTGCAGCGCGACCACGGTGTTGACGCCGAGTCCCGCGGCGAGCGCGATCGGGACGTTGCCGATGACGCCCATGAGCAGAGTGGTGAACGCGGCGGTGAGCGCGGTCGCGGTGACCAGCTGGGCATTGTCCAGCTGGTTGCCGTACATGTCCTTCGCGCTGCCCAGGATGATCGGGTTCAGCACGATGATGTAGGCCATCGCGAAGAAGGTCGCGAAGCCTCCGCGGACCTCGCGCGCGACGGTCGAGCCACGCGCGGAGATCTTGAAGAAGCGGTCGAGGCCGCCGTTCGAGGGCGGCGGGGGGAGCGGGGAGTCGACCGGGGCGGGGGCCGAGGGGGACATGCGTGACCTTCGCGAGGGAGGAGGTGGCGGTGTCGCTTGCCGACCGCTTCGTAGCGACTTTGTGTCATCGAACGAAAGAAACCGGCCAGACTAGAGCTGTTTCAGTATGAATAAACAGACCCTAAAAAGCCATCTACGCGCGTAGGGCCTTGAGGGGTACGGGACGGGGGCGGACGCGTGGCCCGCCGGGGCCAGCGCCTAAGCTGGGCGCATGGCGAAGTGGACCCCCAAGCACGAGGCGCCGGAGCCCCTGGAGGGCCCGATCGTCGCCACCATCACCGGCGGCACGATCCTTTGGTTCGTCCTCTTCCTGGTGCAGGTCCCCTTCTACGGCTGGTTCGACGACCGCGATCTGACCTGGTGGGTGTGGACCTGCCTGGCCGGCGCCGGACTCGGCCTCATCGGCATCTGGTACGTACGGGGACGCGACGCCGCGCTCAAGAGGCACGCGGCGGAACAGGCGGCCGCGGAGGCTGCCGCGCCCGCCGCCGACGGGACCGCCGAGCAGGCCGCCGAGCAGGCCGCCGACGGCAAGCAGTCGTCGGCCGAAGGTGCCGGCGCGTAGTACTCAGGTCGGATCTTCCTGGCCCGTACCCCTGATTCCCGTGCCCTCGACGGGAAAGAGCCATCCCGGCCCCGTACCGTCTGAGTCATGACAGTGAGTGGGTGCGCGCGCAGCGCTCGTAACAAGGGTGGTGGCGGGTGACGGGCGGGCGGGCACAGCTAGACACGGACGGACCCGAGCCGGGGGGCAGGCCACCGACGATCGACGCAGGGGCCGAGCTCGATCCGGTGCACCCGGTCCCGCCTCCCGAGGCGGCGCCCGACCGGGCCCGCGGTCTGACCACCGCCGAGGTCGCCGAGCGGGTGGCGCGCGGTGAGATCAACGATGTGCCGGTGCGCAGCAGCCGGTCGCTCGGCGAGATCGTCCGCGGCAATGTGTTCACGCGGTTCAACGCGATCATCGGCGTGCTCTGGTTCATCATGCTGTTCGTCGCGCCGATCCAGGACAGCCTCTTCGGCTTCGTGATCATCGCGAACACCGGGATCGGCATCATCCAGGAGTGGCGCGCCAAGAAGACCCTGGACAGCCTGGCCGTCATCGGCGAGGCCAAGCCGACCGTACGGCGTGACGGCATCGCGGCCGAGGTCTCGACGTCCGAGATCGTGCTCGGGGACCTGATCGAGATCGGGCCCGGCGACAAGATCGTGGTCGACGGCGAGGTGGTCGAGGCCGACGGTCTGGAGATCGACGAGTCGCTGCTCACCGGTGAGGCCGACCCGGTCCTGAAGAAGCCCGGCGACCAGGTGATGTCGGGGTCGTTCGTGGTCGCGGGCGGCGGCGCGCACACCGCGACGAAGGTGGGCCGCGAGGCGTACGCGGCGCAGCTCGCGGAGGAGGCCTCGCGCTTCACGCTTGTCCACTCCGAGCTGCGCTCCGGTATCTCCACGATCCTCAAGTACGTGACATGGCTGATGATCCCGACCTCGATCGGTCTGGTGATCTCGCAACTGGTCGTCAAGGACGACGACTTGAAACAGTCCATCGCGTACACGGTGGGCGGCATCGTTCCGATGATCCCCGAGGGCCTGGTCCTGCTGACCTCCGTGGCCTTCGCGATCGGTGTGATCCGCCTGGGCCGCAAGCAGTGCCTGGTGCAGGAACTGCCGGCGATCGAGGGCCTGGCCCGCGTGGACACGGTCTGCCTGGACAAGACGGGCACGCTGACCGAGGGCGGCATGGACGTCACGGCGCTGCGGATGCTGAACGGCGCGGACGAGACGTACGTACGCAAGGTCCTCGGCGCACTCGGCGAATCCGACCCGCGGCCGAACGCCTCGCTGAAGGCGATCATCGACGCCTACCCGGACAGCGTGGACTGGCGCTGCACCGAGTCGCTGCCCTTCTCCTCGGCCCGCAAGTACAGCGGCGCGAGCTTCAGCGAGGGCAACGGCGAGAGCTCGACGTGGCTGCTCGGCGCCCCCGACGTCCTGCTGCCCGCCGACGATCCGTCGCTCGCGGACATCGAGGAGCTCAACAAGCAGGGCCTGCGCGTCCTGCTGCTCGCCCGCAGCGAGGCGAGCGAGCTGGACGACCCGGCGGTCGCCAGGGGCGCCCGCGCCACGGCGCTCGTCGTCCTGGAACAGCGGCTTCGCCCCGACGCGGCCGACACCCTGCGCTACTTCGAGGAGCAGGACGTCGCCGCGAAGGTCATCTCCGGTGACAACGCGGTCTCGGTCGGTGCGGTGGCCGGCAAGCTCGAACTGCCGGGTGCCGAGAACACCGTCGACGCCCGTACGCTGCCGAAGGACCAGGCCGAGATGGCCCAGGTCCTCGACGAGAACGCGGTGTTCGGCCGGGTCACCCCGCAGCAGAAGCGGGACATGGTCGGCGCGCTGCAGTCCAAGGGGCACACCGTCGCGATGACGGGCGACGGCGTCAACGACGTCCTCGCGCTCAAGGACGCGGACATCGGCGTCTCGATGGGCTCGGGCTCGGAGGCCACGCGCGCGGTCGCGCAGATCGTCCTGCTCAACAACAGCTTCGCGACGCTGCCTTCGGTGGTCGCCGAGGGCCGTCGCGTGATCGGCAACATCACGCGGGTCGCGACCCTCTTCCTCGTGAAGACCGTCTACTCGGTGCTCCTTGCCCTCCTCGTGGTCTGCACGCAGGTGGAGTACCTCTTCCTGCCCCGCCACCTGACGCTGCTCTCCACGCTCACCATCGGCGTCCCGGCGTTCTTCCTCGCGCTCGCGCCCAACAAGGAGCGCGCCAAGCCGCACTTCGTGAAACGCGTGATGCGGTACGCGATCCCGGGCGGCGTGATCGCGGGCACGGCCACGTTCGTCACGTACATCCTGGCGCGCAGCCACTACTCGGGTGCGGGCGCGCGCGAGGCGGAGACCAGCGCGGCGACGCTCTGCCTCTTCCTGGTCGCCATCTGGGTCCTGGCGATCATCGCCCGCCCCTACACCTGGTGGCGGCTGCTCCTGATCGGCACGATGGGCTTCGGCTTCATGCTGGTCATGGTCGTCCCCTGGCTGCAGGACTTCTTCCAGCTCAAGCTCGCGGGCACGACGATGCCGTGGGCGGCGGTGGCGATCGCGGCGGTGGCGGCGGCGGGGATCGAGTTCGCGTTCCGGTGGGTGGGCCGGAAGTTCCCGGCGTAGTTCCTTCTCTTTCGGCGAAGGGGCCGGGCCCCCCTGGTGGGGGGGCGGGGGCCTCCCCCTGGGCGGGGGGGGCGG
>NZ_JAEIMH010000106.1:7799-27501 GCF_016464295.1 Streptomyces sp. N35
CCCGGCCCCTCATGGTGAGGGGCCGGGCTCTTCGCCGTGTACGAGGTGTCAGCGCACGTCGACGAAGTCACCCGCGGTCTTGACGGCCGGGGTGGTCGACGTACCCGCGAAGTTCCAGCGCCAGTAGCCGTCCACGGAGGCCGTGACGGTGGTGCTCAGCTTGCGGGACGTGGCGGAGGACTTGACCGTCTTCACGGTGGTGTACGTGGAGCTGGTCTTCTTGCGGAACTGGAGCTGCACGGGCTGGCTGCTGTAGCCCGCGTACGCGCCCGTGTCCCAGTTGGCGCGGGTCAGGTCACCGGTGACGGTGATCGTCTTGCCCTTGCGCACCGGCTCGGGGGACGCGTTGACGGTGAGCTTCGAGAAGCGCTGGAGCTTGGTGGTGGCGGCCTGGTCCTTCTCGGACACACCGACCTGGCTCTGGTCGAAGTCCGGGTCCGCGGGGTCCTGGCCGTTGAAGTCGACGGCGTAGACCACGGCCTTCCAGCCGGTGGCGTCGGCGTTCCACAGCTCGACGTCCGGGAGGATGTCGATCCGGGCCGTGCAGCTCGCGACCGTGGCGGACTTGGCCGTGCAGACGCCCCAGTCATCGCCCGTGAGGACGTTTTCGGGGTTGTCGTACGTGCCCCGGTAGATGTCGAGCGCGGAGACGAAGTCGTCCTTGGTGACATCGAGGCCGGCGGCGTGGGTCATCGTGTAGGTGACCGGGACGCTGACCTTGTTGCTGATGCCGGCGACGATCGGCTTGCCGTTGTTGATCTTCACGCCGGAGAAGGTGATGCCGAGGTCGTACGGCAGGCCGTCGGCGGCAGCCCGCAGCGAAGCCTTGGAGCCCTGGGCGTGGCGCGCTTCGCGCACCTGCTCCACGGCGGCGCGGGTGGAGTCGCCCTCCGCCTGGGCCGCGGCCGGTACGAGGAAGGCGGAAAGGGCCAGGGCGCCGGTAACGGCGGCGGCAGTGGCGCGCTTACGCATGGCGGTTCCCCCACATGTACAGATGGGCTCGCTGACCTGCAGCGGAGCCGCAATCGATCTCCGAGTCCGTTGACTCGGAGATCAGACTTCCGACGGCGGGGAAAGGTTGTACGGAAGTTGTGAACGCTTCACGTGTGGCAGGAGATACCTGCTAGTCGAACCACCGGTCCCGCGCCAGCTCCTCCGTACGCGACGGGTCCTCCAAAAGCGCCGCCACCTCGAAGCGCCGCGGCCACTGGCCCGCCGCCCAGGCGAGACCCGCCGCCACTCCCTCCAGGGTCG
The DNA here is from genome assembly GCF_016464295.1 of Streptomyces sp. N35. Classification (NCBI taxonomy): domain Bacteria; kingdom Bacillati; phylum Actinomycetota; class Actinomycetes; order Kitasatosporales; family Streptomycetaceae; genus Streptomyces; species Streptomyces sp. N35. The sequence continues at coordinate 9,054 of NZ_JAEIMH010000106.1, forward strand.
CCGCGTGCACCGTGCCGTCGGCGGCCCGGTGCCAGTCGACCTCGAGGCCGGCGACCAGGAGTTCTTCGTATTCGCGGTACGTGGCCGGGGTCGACGGACCGAGCAGGGTACGCACGGACGCGGGGACCTCGTGGGTCGCGCCCTCTCCCGTGACCGTGCCGGTGAGCGCCGAGCTGAGGCGCCGTACCTGGAACAGCTCCGCCAGATCCGCGGCCCGCGCGGGCGCGACCGGGAGCAGCGGGCGGCCCTCCGCGAACGGCAGGAGGTCGGGGGCGTCCGCGACCAGCGCGTCCGCCGCGTCCACGACCACCACCTCGCCGTCCACGACCGCCCGCAGCTCGTCCGGGAGCGTGACCTGCTCGGGGTCGAGCAGCGCCAACGCCCCGTACAGCGCGTGGAGTTGAGCGGATCCGACGGGAAGCGACGGGTCCGCCAGGCGGTCGAGCAGTTCGGCCGCGCCGCCCGGTTCGCCGAGCAGCGAGGCGACGGAGGTCCGTACGCCGAGGGCGCGCAGGACCTGTTCGTCCTCGAAGCCGCTCGCGTCCGCCTCCTCGTACAGGCCGGCCAGCAGCGGATCGCCGCCGGCCGCGCGCAGACCGGCCGGGCGGCGTCCGTCGAGGACGGGGTGGCCGCGCAGCCACCAGGCCGTGTACGGGCGGACCGTCTCCGTGGTCCCGTCGGGCAGCAGGATGCGGACGCGCTGGGTGAGCGCGTCCCGCAGCGGCGGCTGGGCGAGCAGGGCGAGCGCCTGGGGCCAGCGTTCGTCGTCGACGAGGTCGAGGTCCCGTACGGCGACGAGCTCCGTGGCGACCGGCGGCACGGGGGTTTCGGGCAGCGTGTCGAGAAGGTCCTCGCACCACACGTCGACCGCGTCGAGCAGTCCGGCGTCGTCGGGTTCGGCGAAGTCGCCTTCGCGCGGCTCCAGTTCATCGGGGTCGAGGACGACATCCGTCGCGCGTACGAGCGCGAAGTTCGCGAGCACGCCGCAGGCGGTCAGCGGCTGCTCGCCCCAGCGGCCGGCCAGCTCGGCGTCCACCTCGGCCAGTTCGTCCGGGCGGATCACGGAGGCGAAGGGGCTCCCGGGCAGGACGAGTTCACCGGCGGGGGCGAGCTCGCCCTCGTCGTCCGGGAGCGCGAGTGCGCCCAGCCAGGGCTCGTCGCCGGGCGCGAGGGCGGCGTCGCGGGCCAGGCCGAGCACGATGTTCGCCAACTCGTCGGCGTCCAGGGCGTCTTCGTCCCATACGTCCCCGGTTCCGCCGTCGAGCGAGGCCGCGACCGCGGCCCTGACCTGGGGTGTCCGCAGCACGGCACGCGGCGTCGCGGGCAGCGCGCCCAGCTTCTCCAGGAGCGCGTGCGCGGCGTCGGGGTGGGTGACCTTGAGGCCCAGGCGCGCCAACTGGGAGGCGTCAAAGGGGGTTTCGGCGGCCGGGAGCAGGACCTGGCGGGGTCCGATGGTGGTGCGCCCGTCGGCGAGCGGCACCGGGAGTCCGGTCAGCCGGTCCGGGTCCACGCCGGCCAGGGACTCGTAGAGCCGCCACCACCAGCCGGCGTCGCGCTCCAGGCCGGCGAGGCGGTCGATGGCGTCCTGCAGCGGTACGCGGGCGACGCCGAGCGTGCGCAGTTCGGTGCGGCGCTCGAGACCGGCGGGCAGCAGCGTGGGAAGGACCTCGGCGAGCACCGTCACGGTCTCGGAGCCGGCGCCCTCGACGACTTCGGCCTCGAACGGGCGCAGGGCGACGGGGAGTTCATCGCTGTCGGAGCCGTAGGAGCTGTCGGTGCCGTACGAGCCGTCGGAGCCGTACGAGCCGTACGAGCCGTCGGTGCCGTAGGAGCCGCCCCTGAGCGCGGGCGGCAGGAAGGCGGTGCGCGGAAGCAGCTCCAGGATCGCGCCGCGCAGCGCGCCGTCCAGCTCGCCCTTGCCGAGCGGTCCCGGCACGAGGTCGATCAGACCGGCCGACACCGGGCGCCATGCGCCGAGCAGTTCGGCGTACGCGGCGGCCGCGCGGCCCACGAGGAAGTCGGTGAGCGGTCCCGGAGCGACGTGCCGACGGGTCGTGTCGAGCGGGAACGAGGCGATGAGCAGCGCCGGTACGCCGAGCGGTTCGTCGCTCGGGGTCGGCGCGTGCACGACCGGGGCGGTGCGCGGGCGCTCGGGCGCGCCGTCGGCGTCGACCGGAACGGCCCAGGTCACGGACCAGTGGGGGCGCAGCCGCTCCTCGACGGGGCGGTCCTTGAGGAGCGCGGCGTCGGTCGGGCCGTGCTGTGCGGTGGTGCGCCAGCGGGTGGTGCCGTCGCGGGTGTCGTCGATCCGGGTCAGGCCGCCGTCTTCCGGATGGCGGGTGATCGTCCGTACGCCCGCGGCGGTCTCGATCACGACCTCGGCGAGACCGGAGAGCGTGAGCAGCAGGGAGGCGTCCACGGCGTCGAGCAGCTGCTGGGCGAGCGCGGTCGCGGCGCCGTCGCGCAACGGCAGCACGACGACGGTGTCGTACGGCCCGGGGGCCTGGCCCTCGGCGGGCAGCGGAAGACGCAGCAGGGGTACGTGGCCCTCGCGGCGCCGCAACTCGTCTGCCAGCTGCGGGTGTCGGGCCGCCGTCTCCTGCGCGAGGGTCCGGGCCTCGGCGAGCGACCAGCGCACGCCGCCCCTGCGTCCCAGCACGGCGGGCTCGTCGGATACGGCGAGCACGGCGGCGAAACCGACACCGAAGCGGCCCACCGCGGCTGCGGCTCCTTCGGGGGTGGCCTCGCGCTTGGCGCTCGCGCGCAGGGTGCTGAGGGATTCGACGCCGGTGGTGTCCAGCGGCGCGCCGGTGTTGGCGGCGGCGAGCACCCCGTCCTTGAGCGTCAGCCGCAGCCGGCCCTGCTCGTTGTGGCGGGCGGCGGCGTCGGCGGCGTTCTGGGCCAGCTCCACGATGAGGCGGTCGCGGTAGCCGCCGAGGGCGAGGTCCTCTTCGGCGTTGGCGTCCTCACGGAAGCGGGCCGCAGAGGCGGACCAGGCGTCGAGCACGCCTCTGCGCAGCCTCGCGGTGCCGAAGGGGTCCTGCCCTTCTTGTGCGGGCTGCACGGGCTTGCTCGTCACGGTGGGGCCTTTCGTCCGGGGTGCGGCTGGGCTCGGTGACGGTACCGCCTACGGACGGGCTCTTCTCCCCGCCCTGCCCCGTCCGAAACGGGTACCGCGCCCAGGAACTCCCCGGAACTCCCCGGAACTACGAGTGGCCGAGATCCTCCGCGGCCCCGGCGCCCACCGAAACGGACCCCGAATCCGCGGCGGGACGCAGCGGCATCGGGTCCACCTGGAACTCGTCGATCACCGGCTGCGAGGGCACCGGCGGCTTGGGCATGACGGCCGCCTCGGAGTGCCCGCCGCACCCGTACGACAGGGAGACGACGTGCCCGTCGGCAGGACCGAACTCGTTGGCGCACACGCCGAACGCCTGCCCGAGCGAACCGCCGAGCCGGACCAGGAAGCCGCAGGACACACAGGAGGCCGGAGCCGCCTGCGCCATCGGGGTCTTCGCCCCGAAGGAGTCCTCCCAGCGGTCGGCCGCCACGTGCAGCCCGTACCGGGAGAGCACGCGCGCACGGCGCATGCCCAGTTCCTCGGCCACGGACACGATCGACCCGCGCAGCGGCGCGGCCGGCAGCGAGGACAGCGGTCCGTCGGTGACCTCGGCGTCCTCCGCCTCGACCAGGTCGGCCAGTTCGCCGGAGACCGAGACCCGCTCGGCCATCTCCTCGGAGACCACCGAGTTCGGCGGCGGTGTGTCCTCGCCGGTGAACCCGGGCTCCAGACGCAGATCGTCGGCCTCGGTCGGGAGCAGATCCCCCGGACCCATGTCGCCGGGCCGCAGCCGCTCGCTCCACGGCACCCACTCGGGGGCGAGGAGGGCGTCCGTGCCGGGCAGCAGCACCGTTTCGCTGAGGGTGACGAATTTCGCGCGGGAGGCGCGGGCGACCGTCACCGCCCAGCGCCAGCCCCGGTAGCCCGGTTCCTTGCATTCGAAGAAGTGGGTGACCACCCGGTCGCCCTCGGAGACCGCGGAGACATGCTCCCCGACGACTCCGGGATAGGCGGCCTCCTCGGCCGCCTCCCTCGCGAGGTCGACGGCCTCGGCACACAGGCGGTCGGGGGTGCGGCTTCGCGTTGTCGCTGCGCTCACAGGTATCGCTTCTCTCCTACGCCTTGTCCTCGGGTGCGCCACAGCCCGGCGACGGGGCGGACGGAGCGGACCGAAGGGCCGCGTCGACGTCCGCGCCCGGTCACTCTCGGGCGCACCTACGCAACCCATTCTGCGGGATCACGAAGAGGCGCGCGGCCAAGACCAACCGCCGCAGGCGCGCTACGCACGCTACCCCCTCCGGACGCCGAGGCCCACATGGCATCGGCAGCCGGGTCGGTGAAGGTCCTTCCGATGCGTATCGGGAAGGCCGTCCTGCGCGTATCGGAAGGACCTTCGCGAGGGGCCCTTCACCGCTACGCAGCGGCTGTACGGAGTGGTCATGGGTTTCCCGCCGGGCGGGGTGAGGGCCGGGCGCGTTGGGGCACTATGACGGGGTGACCATCTCGGCCGGGGGCTCCGGGGGTGTCCCCCGGAAAAACGCAGCACGGGTGTCGGGCGACGCGGTGCGCAGGGCGGGCCGGGCGACGGGCCGCGTCCTGAGTGCGCCCTTCGCGAAAACGGGACGCGGGATCCGCAAGGTCACCAGTGCGCACGGCGCGGGCGAGTCAGGACTCGGCAAGCTGATCGAACTGCACGCCGTGAACAGCGCCGGGGACATGCTGGTCACCGTCGCCCTGGCCTCCACGGTCTTCTTCTCCGTGCCGACCGACGAGGCACGCGGGCGCGTCGCGCTGTACCTCGCCATCACGATGGCGCCCTTCACGCTGCTCGCCCCGGTGATCGGCCCGCTGCTCGACCGCATCCCGCACGGCCGCCGCGCCGCGATGGCCGCCGCGATGCTGGCCCGGGCGCTGCTCTCGCTGATGCTTGCGGGGGCCGTGGTGACGGGCAGTCTGCAGCTGTATCCGGCGGCGCTCGGCGTGCTCGTGGCGTCCAAGGCGTACGGCGTGGTCAGAAGTGCCGTGGTGCCCAGGCTGCTTCCGCCGCGGTTCTCGCTGGTGAAGGCGAACTCGCGGGTGACCCTGGGCGGTCTGCTCGCGACCGGGCTCGCGGCGCCGCTCGGGGCGGGCCTGCATCAGCTCGGGCCGCGCTTCCCGCTGTACGCCGCCTTCTCGCTCTTCGTCGTCGGGACGTTCCTCTCCTTCACGCTGCCGCACAAGGTGGACTCGTCGAAGGGCGAGGACAAGGCGCTGCTCGCCTCCGACGCGTCGCGTCTGCACCGCGAGCACGGCAGGAAGCCGGGCCTGCGGACGGTCGGGGCGGGGGTCACGCACGGGCTCGCGGCCAATGCGGGGCTGCGCTGTCTGTCCGGGTTCCTGATCTTCTTCCTGGCGTTCCTGCTGCGCGAGGACCCCTTCCCCGGGCAGAGCGCCGCCGTCTCGCTCGGCATGGTCGCGGTCGCGGCCGGGGTCGGGAACGCCCTGGGCACGGCGGTCGGTGCCGCGCTGCGCGGCCGGGCGCCGGAGCTCATCATCGTGACGATGGTGGCCGGGGCCACGGGCGTCGCGATCACCGCGGCCGTCTTCTTCGGCGCCCCGCTGGTCGCCGCGCTCGGCGCGGTCGCGGGCGCGGCCCAGGCGCTCGCCAAGCTCGCGCTCGACGCGATGATCCAGCGCGACGTTCCCGAACAGGTCCGCAACTCGGCCTTCGCCCGCTCCGAGACCCTGCTCCAGATGGCCTGGGTGGTGGGCGGCGCGATCGGGATCGTCCTGCCGCTGCACGGGGTGCTCGGCTTCGCGGTGGCGGCGGCGATCGTCGGCACGGCCTGGCTTGTGACCGTACGAGGGCTCCTCGGCGCGGCCCGTCACGGGTCCGCCCACCCACGGGTGGCGTGAGGCCGCGCACCGGGTGGCGTGAGGACCGCCACGCCGTACCCACCTGGCCGTACGCACCGAGGTGCCCGATAGCCTTCGGCCATGACCTCCCTGCGCTTCTCCGCCAAGAGCCGCCGCGTCGCGGCCACCCTTGGCGCTGTTTCGGCCGGCCTGCTCGTGCTCTCCGCGTGCGAGAAGCCGAGCCCCGTCGCGACCGTCACCTTCGGCAGCGACTCGGTGTCGACCGACGCGACCTGCTACGAGCACAGCAAGAGCCTCGGCATGAAGGAAGCCGCGGCCTGCGCCCTGAAGAAGTCCGACAAGACCATCAAGGTCAGCACGGGCGAGACGCTGCGCGTGGGCGTCGACCCCAAGGTCGCCGAGACGGGCTGGGCGCTGTGGATCAACGGCCAGCAGGCCACGAACCCGTACAAGAAGACGTACTTCTCCTTCGAGGGCATCGACCTGTTCGCCCCGCAGCAGGGCCAGCCCGCGCCGAAGACGCTCTACGTGAGCGTCGTCGAGCAGGACGAGCAGGGCAAGGACGTCAAGGGCGTCTGGAACTTCAAGCTCGAGAACGCCGACGCGTAAGCGGATCGACCCCATGGTGATGCGCGTCCTGGTCGTGACCGCGGTGCCGGCGGAGGCGGAAGCCGTCGCCGCCGGCGCACCCGGCCTCGACGTGATCGCCGCGGGCGTCGGACCCGCGGCCGCCGCGGCCGCCACGGCCCGTGAGCTGGCCGCCGCCGCACTCGGCGGGCGGACCCTCCGGCTCGTTATCTCCGCCCGTATCCGCGGGGGGGGCCCCCCCCCCCCTCCCCCCCCCTCGGGTTCCCCTCCGTCGCTCCCGTCGGTTCGCTGGCGGTCTCCGACGCGATCGTCGCCGCCGACCTGGGCGCCGAGACCGCTGACCCTCATCGGGGTTTCGTGCCCGTCACCGAGCTCGGCTTCGGCACGGTCCGCCATGAGCCGCCCGCCTCTCTCGTACGGGACCTCGCGGCCGCCACCGGCGCGCGCACCGGGACCGTGCTCACCGTCTCGACGGTCACCGGGTCGGCGGATCGCGCCGAGGAACTGGCCGCGCGCCATCCCGGGGCGCTGATCGAGGCGATGGAGGGCTTCGGGGTCGCCGAGGCCGCCGTGGCGCAGGGCGTCCCGGTCGTGGAGATACGCGCCGTCTCCAACCCCGTGGGCCCGCGCGACCGTTCCGCCTGGCGGATCGGGGACGCGCTGAAGGCGCTCACCGAGGGGTTCGGGAAGTCGGCGCCCGTCCTGGAGAGTTGGAACCCACATGACTGACGTGACCGGACACATGGCTGACGTGACCGACGGGACCGCACAGCCGCTGAAGATCGCCTACTCTCCCTGCCCGAACGACACCTTCGTCTTCCACGCCTGGGCCCACGGCCTGGTCCCCGGCGCCCCGGAGCTGGATGTCACCTTCGCGGACATCGACATCACCAACGGGATGGCCGAGCGCGGTGAGTTCGACATCCTCAAGGTGTCGTACGCGGTGCTGCCCTATGTGCTCGACGAGTACGCGCTGCTGCCGTGCGGCGGTGCGCTGGGGCGGGGCTGCGGGCCGCTGGTGCTGACCCGGGAGCCGGGTGTGGACCTCACCGGCAAGACGGTCGCCGTGCCGAGCGAGAAGTCGACCGCGTATCTGCTGTTCCGGCTGTGGGCCGCGGACACGTTGAAGGGTGGTGGCGTCGGCGAGATCGTCGTGCTGCCCTTCCACGAGATCATGCCCGCCGTACGCGACGGCCGCGTCGACGCCGGTCTGGTGATCCACGAGGCGCGCTTCACGTATCAGAACTACGGTCTGCACTGCCTGGCCGACATGGGCGTGCACTGGGAGCAGACCACCGGTCTGCCGATCCCGCTGGGCGCGATCATCGCGAAGCGCTCGCTCGGCGAGGAGACGCTCAAGTCGCTTGCGGACGCGGCCCGTTCGTCGGTCCGGATGGCCTGGGACGACCCGGGGGCCTCGCGCGCGTACGTGCTTGAGCACGCGCAGGAGATGGACCCGGCGGTCGCCGACCAGCACATCGGGCTCTACGTCAACGAGTTCACCGCCGACCTCGGCGAGGACGGGCACGCGGCGATCCGCGGGCTGCTCACACGCGCCGCGGCCGAGGGGCTCGTCCCGCCCCTCGGCCGCGATGCGCTGAAACTCCTGTAGCCGCTAGACGTCCAGCTGGTCCGCCACCGCCCGCAGCATCCCGGCGATCTTCGCGCCGTGCGCCTTGTCGGGGTAACGGCCGCGCTCCAGCTGCTGCGTGACGTTCTCGAGCAGCGTCGTCAGGTCCTGCACGATCGACGCGAGCTCATCGGGCTTGCGGCGGGTGGCCGCGGCGACCGATGGCGTCGGGTCGAGCAGGGTCACGGAAAGGGCCTGGTCACCGCGCTGTCCGGCGACCACGCCGAACTCCACGCGCTGGCCGGGCTTCAGGACGTCGACTCCGGCGGGCAGCACGGAAGAGTGAACGAAGACGTCGCCGCCGTCATCGCGGGAGAGGAAGCCGAAGCCCTTCTCGCTGTTGAACCACTTGACCTTGCCGGTAGGCATGCCTGTCCGCCCTCGTCCTCTTACTCTCGCCCGCATGAAACGGATCCGGATAGCACTGCGGCGGGCCGTGTGACCCGCCGACACCAAGACTATGGGCAACCGCGCGCCTGACAACCCTGCTTTACGCAGCACCCGACGGCCCCTGTCCGCAGGGAACTACCCTGGTCGGGTGAGCAACACACCTTCCGGGCCCGGCGACCGGCTCGTACGCATCGGTGCCATCGTCTTCCTCATCGGGACGGTGGCCACTTTGGCCACAGTCGCCCCTTTGTTCCTGGGTACGGATCCGTTCCCGCCGGTCGCGTATGCCGTCTGCATGCTGATGGGCGTGGGCTTCGCGATCGCCGGTGCCGGTGTCCTGAAATCGATCGCGGTGCAGCGCCGTCAGGCGCGGTCCGCCGCGCAGTAGGACGCGAGCCAGGCCGGGAACCCGGTCAGGTCGCCCAGCACCACATCGGCGCCCTCCGCGCGCAGCTCGTCCGCCGAGCAGGGGCCGGTCGGCACGACCACCGAGAGCGCGCCCGCCGTGCGCGCGCCGCGGACGTCGCCCAGGTGATCGCCCACGTACACCGAGGCGCCGTACTCCTTGAGCGCCTCGCCCTTGGCCTCCGCCCAGAGCCAGCCGATCACCGCGTCCGGTTCGATGCCGAGGTGGTCCAGGTGGAGCTTGGCGCTCGGCTCGTGCTTGGCCGTGACGACGATCGCGCGCCCGCCGGCGGCGCGGACCGCGGCGACGGCCTCGCGGGCGCCGGGCATCGCGGGGCTCGGAGTGATCGCGTATGTGGGGTACATCTCACGGTAGCGACCGGCGACGGCGGGGATCTCGTCCGCGGGGAACCAGTGCGCCAGCTCCTGCTCGAGCGGCGGACCGAGCCGGGTGACCACGAGGCCGGCGTCGATGGCGACGCCTGTTTCGGCGGCGAGGGCCTCGAAACAGGCCTTGATCCCGGGACGTGAGTCGATCAGGGTCATGTCGAGGTCGAAGCCGACGGTCAGGTTCTGTGCACGCGCGTTCGAGGTCATGCGGGCCATTGTCACCGGACGGCCGACCGGCTCGCCGCGCCGTCCGAGTCCTAGACTTGGCGGCGCCTCAGTCTCGACGATCACGCGGCATCACGCCCGTACCGCAGAAAAGGGTCCGATGCCGACCGCCGCCCCCGCCTCCACGGCGCACCGCACGTTCGCGGTCAGACGTCTCGCCCTGACCGGGGTGGCGCTCGTCGCGCTGCTGCTCGCCGTCCTGCTGTCGCTCGCCGTCGGCGCCCGGGCCATCGCGCCCTCCGCCGTCCTCGACGCGCTCTGGAACGGCGGGCACAGCGACGCCGCCGAGGTCGTACGGGAGCTGCGGGTGCCGCGGACCATGATCGGCCTGATGGTGGGCGCCGCGCTCGCCCTGGCCGGGACCGCCCTCCAGGGCATCACGCGCAATCCGATCGCGGACCCCGGGATCCTCGGGATCAGCCAGGGCGCCTCGGTCGCGGTGGTGATCGCCATCGCGTACGCGGGGATCCACACGCTCACCGGATACGTCTGGTTCGCGTTCGCGGGCGCCGGGATCGCCTCGGTCGCCGTGTACGCGATCGCGTCCAGCGGGCGCGGGGGCGCGACGCCGGTGAAGCTCGCGCTCGGGGGCGCGGCGATCAACGCGCTGCTCGTGTCGGTGACGATGGCGGTGCTCACCACCAAGGCGTCGGCGCTCGACGAGTTCCGGTTCTGGCAGGTCGGGTCGATCGCGGGGCGCGGCTCGGATGTGGTCGGGCAGGTGTGGCCGTTCCTGCTCGTCGGGGTGGTGCTCGTCTTCTCGGTGGCCCGTGGTCTGGACGCGCTCGCGCTCGGCGAGGACGTGGCCAAGGGGCTCGGGCAGCGGGTCGCGACGGTACGGATCGTGGGCGGCATCGGGGCGACCGTGCTGACCGGGGTCGGGGTCGCGGCGGCCGGGCCGATCGCGTTCATCGGGCTCGCGGTGCCGCATATCGCCCGGGCGATCGTGGGCTCGGACCATCGCTGGGTGCTGCCGATGGCGGCGCTGATCGGGCCCGTGATGCTGCTTGTTTCGGATGTGATCGGGCGGGTGGTCTTCCCGCCGTCGGAGGTGCCGGCGGGTGTGATGACCGCGTTGATCGGGGTGCCGTTCCTGGTGGCGCTCGTGCGGCGGAAGACGGTGGCGGCGTGAGTCCGGTCATGGATCGCGTGACGGCCCCGGTGGCGGTCCGTCCCGCGGGGTACAGCGTGCTGCGTGCCGGACCGGCCCGCTTCCTGGTGCACCGGCGTGCGGTCGCCGTCGCCTCGGTGCTGCTCGTGCTCCTGGCCGCGTCCTGTGTCGCGTACCTCTGTGTCGGCGAGGCCTTCGTCTCTCCGGCCGAGGTGGTGAAGGTGCTGCTCGGGCAGTCCTCGCCGGACGAACTGGTCGTCGAGGAGCTGCGGTTGCCGCGGCTCGTCGTCGGCCTGCTGGTCGGCCTGGCCTTCGGTGTCGCGGGCGCGCTGATCCAGACCGTCGCGCGCAATCCGCTCGCGAGCCCCGACGTGATCGGCATCAGCCAGGGCGCGAGCGCGCTCACCGTGGCCTCGATGACGCTCGGCATCACCTCGTACAGTGTGCTGCCGTATCTGTCGGTGGCCGGCGGTCTGCTCGCCGCCGCGCTCGTCTATCTCTTCGCGTGGCGGGGCGGGTTGCACGCCACTCGCTTCGTTCTCATCGGCATCGGCTTCGCGATCGCGCTGCGCTCGATCACCACGCTCTTCATGACGAAGGGCGACTATCTGGTCGCCCAGCAGGCGCAGATCTGGATGACGGGCTCCCTCAACGGCCGCGGCTGGCCCGAGGCCGAGGTGCTCGCGCCGATCCTGCTCGTGCTCGTCCCGGCGCTCGCGTGGGCCGCGCGGGCCCAGCGCACGGTGTCGCTCGACGACGACACGGCTACCGCTCTGGGGGTGCGGCTCGGGCGCGTACGGCTCGGTCTGGTCGCGCTCGGAGTGGTGCTCGCGGCGGTGGCGACGGGCGCCGCGGGGCCGGTGGACTTCGTGGCGCTGCTCGCTCCGCAGATCGCCCGCCGGATGACCCGTACCGCGCAGATCCCGCTGCTGAGCAGCGCGTTGACGGGCGCGGTGATCGTGGTCCTCGCGGATCTGCTCGCGCGCCGGCTCTTCTCGCCGACCGAACTGCCCGTGGGCGTCCTGACCGCGGCGGTCGGCGCCCCGTACCTGATCTGGTTGATCATCCGCAGCCGTACCGTCGGAGGAACGTCGTGATCGCCCTGAACGCCTGTGGAGGGACATCGTGAGCCGGCTCAGCACCCGGGCGCTCACGCTCGCCTACGAGGACCGTACGGTCGTCGAGGAGCTCGACCTCGCGGTCCCCGACGGCGAGGTCACGGTGATCGTCGGGCCGAACGCCTGCGGCAAGTCCACGACGCTGCGGGCCCTCGGGCGGCTTCTGAAGCCCAAGTCCGGCTCGGTGCTCCTGGACGGTGCGGAGCTGGCGAAGCTGCCCACCAAGCGCATCGCCCAGCAGATCGGCCTGCTTCCGCAGACGCCGGTCGCCCCCGAGGCGATCACGGTCGCCGATCTGGTCTCGCGCGGCCGCCAGCCGCATCAGCACTGGTGGCAGCAGTGGTCCGACGAGGACGAGCGGGCCGTGTCGGAGGCGATGACCCGCACCGACGTCGCCGACCTCGCGGAACGCTCGGTCGACGAGCTCTCCGGCGGCCAGCGCCAGCGGGTGTGGATCGCGATGGCGCTCGCCCAGGAGACGGAGCTGCTGCTCCTCGACGAGCCGACCACGTATCTGGACATCTCCCACCAGGTGGAAGTCCTGGACCTGGTCCGTCAGTTGAACCACGACAAGGGCCGCACGGTCGTGGTCGTCCTGCACGACCTCAACCAGGCCGCCCGCTACGCCGACCACTTGGTGGCCATGAAGGCGGGCAGGGTGGTCGCCGCCGGCCCTCCGTCGGAGGTGGTCACGGCCTCGTTGGTACGCGAGGTCTTCGGCCTGGACTGCGTGGTCGTCCCCGACCCGGTGACGGGGTCACCGCTGGTGGTGCCGGGGGCGCCCTGGAAGGCGGCGTAGGACCGCGCCTCAGTCCTCCGCCAGCTCCGCCACCCCGGTGATGCGGTGCAGTGGATACGTGCGGACCTCGTCCGCCGTGTGGTCGTAGCCCGTCACGAAGCCGCCCTCGACGCGGACCGGGGCGATCACGCGCTGGCTCGCGGCGCCCTCCGCGTTCACGTAGCCGATCCACAGCGCGTCGCCCGTCATCACCGCCGCCTGCATCGTGGCGAGCGTCTCCGCCGCGGTCGTACGCGGGAGTCGGCCGTTGTCCGCCGCGGCCGGGGCCTGCTTGCGGGGGGTCGTCGAGGCGGTGTCACCCGCGCGGATCGCCCGTACCGCCGCGCCGAGCAGCGTGGCGTCCGGGGCCGGCGGGCCGTCCGGGACCGGTTCGGGTGCCGTGCGGGGCGGGGTGCGGTGGGAGTGGGCGCGGGTGATCAGGACATCGCCGTCGGCCGATTCGGCGGCCGGTGCGAAGCCCATCGAGCGCAGCCCTTCCAGCAGCGTGCCCGGGTCCGCCTGCGCGGCGAGGACCGTCGGGGCGAGGCGGCGGAGTCTGAGGCCCTGGGAGCGTTTGTCGGCGAGGATCTCACCGAGTACGGACTCGTCGTCGCAGCGGACGTAGGCGGAGGCGGCGCCGATCCTCAAGTGGCCGTGCTTACGGGCCACATCGTCGATCAGATACGACAGCGGCTGCGGCACCGGCGTACGGCTGTGGGCCGTGAGGAAGGCCTGGAGGTCCGAAGCGGACTTGCCCGCGTCGAGCGCACGGCGGACCGAACCGGCCGTGAACCGGTAGACCGTCGCACCGCCCTTGGACTCCACGTCCGCGAGCACGCTGAGCGTGTCGGCGAGCGGGCGCTCGAGCGGGCCGGGAGCCACGGCGGTCAGGTCGGCCTGGAGCAGTACGTGGTCCAGCGGGTCGGGCAGCAGCGGCGCGAGCCCGGCCTGGACGAGGGAGGCGTCCTCGGCGAGCAGCGCCCGGCCGTGCGAGGAGAGCGCGCCACGTCCCGTGACGCCCAGCAACTCGGCCTCCGTCAGCGTCCATTGGGCGAGCCGCGAGCGCAGATCGTCCTGCCCCGCCGCGCTCCGCAACGGGCGCTCCCAGCGCAGCCGTTCCAGGACGGCCGCCTGCGTCGGCGCCCCGCCCTCCGGCAGCGCCGCGAGCAGGTCGAGGACCCGGCGGCGCACCTCCGGCGCGGCCGAGCGGTCCAGATGCGGGCCGAGGACGGAAAGGACCCGGTCCTTGGAGTCCCGCGAGCCCGCCACACCGGCGGTACGGGTCGCCACCAGCCAGGCCGAGGCCAGCACGCTCCAGCGCTCGGCGGCGGGCCGCTCCATCCACGCGTCGTACGCGGGGGTCGCCGCGTACCGCTCGTCGGCCGCGCCGTCGGAGGCCACCAGGCCCGCCGCGTAGGCGAGTTCGACCCAGAACGCCGCGACCGGTTCGGAGACGTCGAGGGCGACCGCGGTGCGCTTGAGGTCGCGCACGCTCAGGCCGCCGGCCCGCAGCACGGTCGGACCGCCCTCGTCCCAGTCCTTGAGCAGCTCCTCGACGGTCGCGAGCGAGGTGTACGCCTGCCCGGCCGCCGTCGCGTCGACCACACGGCCGCTGTGCGTCGGCGCCGCCTCGACCGGCGGGGGCAGCGGGCTCGGCTCGCGGTGCGCGCGCCCCCCGCGCAGAGGCCGCGCCACCTCGCGGGGCAGCACGACGGTGCCGGGCGCGGTGGGCAGCAGCAGTCCCCGGTCGAGCAGCCAGCGCACATGGGCCGCGGGCTGTGCGGTGACCTGCCCGTACGGCGGCCCCCACGTCAGCCGGCCGAGGACTTCGAGGGCCTCGACGGGAGCTTCGTCGAGCAGCGCGCTCATCCTCGTACGGTCGCGGAAGAGCTCCGTGAGCGCCGTGACCGCCGACACCGGATCGTGGGTCGCGGGCAGGCCCGCCGCCGTGAGCAGCTGCTGCACCCGGCCCGGCGACATCCCCGCCGTCGTCTCGCCGACGGTCGGACCGAGACCGGTCGGCGAGGGGTGGCCGGGGCTCGGCGCGAGCAGCTCACGGGCGGTGCGCACCAGGCGGAGGCGGTCGTCTCCGCCCCACACGACGGCCTGTTCGCGCAGGGTCCCCAGGGCCACGGGCAGCGCGCTCTCGGTGTCCGCGTGGCGCTCCCCGTCCCCCGTGAGCAGCGCCTTGAGCTGGTCGTACGAGGCCGGATCCGGTGCGACCGCCAGCGCTTCGGCGGTCTGCAGCGCGAAGGTGTCGAGCCGCTCCAGGGCCCGGACGACCGAGGCGCGGGTGCCGGCCCGGGTCGCGAGCTGGGTCAGGTCGTTGGGCACCGGATTGAGCAGATCGGCGCGCGCCCGCAGCAAGGCGCCGAGCGACGCGTCGTCGCGCTGCCTCAGCTCTTCGGCCAGGGTCCGCGGGATGGCGCCGGCCGTGCTCTCGGTACTCATCCGACCCACGGTAGTGGGTACGGGGCGGCTCCGGCCGTGCTCGCCGCCCTGAGGCCCGTGAACAATCCCCCTGCGCCGGGGGCCGGTCCCCGGACCTCACCGGTCCGCGGAGTCCAGCGCGGCGAGTTCCTCCCCGGACAGCCGCAAGGAGCCGGCGGCGACGTTCTCGGCGAGGTGGTCCGGATCACCGGTGCCGGGGATGGCGAGCACATGGGCACCTTGGTGAAGGGTCCACGCCAGCCGGATCTGTGCCGCGCTCACCTGCCGGGCGCGGGCGACGGCGTGCACCTCGCCGCTGTCGCCGGCAATCGCTCCGGCCTCGCGGGCGGTGCCGGCGATCGAGTAGAACGGCACGAAGGCGATGCCCTGTTCACCGCAGAGATCCACCAGCTCCCTCTCCTGCGGTGAGGCGCCGATGCCGTACATGTTCTGGACGCAGACCACGGGCGCGATGGCCTGCGCCTCGGCGAGCTGGTGCCGGTGGATGTTGGACAGGCCCAGGTGCCGGATGAGGCCGGCCTCGCGCAACTCGGCGAGCGCTCCGAAGCGTTCGGCGACCGAGTCGGTGCCGACGATACGGAGGTTCACCACATCGAGGTGGTCGCGGCCGAGCTGGCGCAGGTTCTCCTCGACCTGGCCGCGCAGCTGCCCGGGAGTGGCGTGCGGGAGCCATCGGCCCGAGGGGTCGCGGCCGGGGCCGACCTTGGTGGCGATGACGAGGTCGTCGGAGTACGGGGCGAGCGCCTGGTTGATCAGCTCGTTGGCGCTGCGCAGGGAGGAGAAGTAGAACGCGGCGGTGTCCAGGTGGTTCACGCCGAGCTCCACCGCGCGGCGCAGCACGGCGAGCGCCTGGTCGCGGTCGCGCGGGGCCGCGCCCGGTGCGAACGCCTCGCCGGTCTGGGGCAGGCGCATCGTGCCGAAGCCGATCCGGTTGACCGTGAGGTCGCCGAGCTTCCAGGTTCCCGCTGCCGCGGCGTCGATCGTCGGTGAGGTCATGGCGGGATGGTGCCCGCCCCGTAAGCTGGCCGGCCACTGATTCGCGTATCCCTTAATCCATCTCCTTCATCGCGAACCCCACCCACAGCAAGAACCCTCTGGAGCGGTCGTCTTGGCAGAGCTGGCGTTCTCGGCGAGTGATCTGGCGCAGGTGCGGTTCGCCGTCTCGCCGATGTGGGAAGTGACGCCCGGCTTCCGGCTCCTGCGCTCCGGCGCGGCACATCCGCTCCACCGCTCCTGGGCCGAACAGGTGCGGCCGCGTCTGGAGGCCGCCGGGCTGCATCGCGGCTGGCTGGGCGAGCTGATCCCGCCCACCGGTTACGTCCCCGACTTCCTCAACCCCGCTCCCACCGGGCCCTCCCCCGCCCCGGAGACGGAGTGGGCGGCGATACGGGCCTCGTCCCCCGACCAGGTACGCCAGGACCTGGACCATCTGGCCCGTCACCAGGGCCGGCTCGGCCCCCGCCTGCGCCTGCTGTACGCCGACCCCCGGGCCCGCCTCGCGAAGGTCACGGACGAGCTCGAGGCGTACTGGGAGCTGGCGTTGGCCCCGTACTGGGCAAGGATCCGGGCCGTCCTTGACGCCGACGTCTTCCACCGGGCCCGCACGGTCGCCGAGCACGGCGCCCGCCACCTCTTCAACGACCTGCATCCTTCGCTGACTTGGAGCCCCGGAGAGCTACGGCTCGCCAACCGCAAGCAGCCGATGAACCGCGAGACGGCGGGCAACGGGCTGCTGTTGATCCCTTCGGTGTTCACCGGGCCCAGACTGCACACCCGTGTCACGTGGCCCGATCCGCCGCAGATCTCCTATCCGGCGCGCGGCGTGGGCACGTTGTGGCAGGCGCGGCGCACCACCCGGGCGGATGCGCTCGCCGCGGTGTTCGGCCGCTCGCGGGCCCTGATCCTGACCGAGTTGGAGGCCCCGGCCTCCACGACACAGCTGGCCCTGCGCACCGGTCTGTCACCGGCCGGGGTCTCCCAGTGCCTCACCGCCCTGCGCGACGCCGGCCTGGTCAGCGCGCACCGCGCGGGGCGCTCCGTCCTCTACGCGCGCACCGCCGCGGCCGAGACCGTCCTGAACGCCGCGTCCGCCTGACACTTGGCGGCGCCCGGGCCTACCGCGCGGTACCGTCGAAGCTCCGGGTCGCGGCAAGAGGGCGGATCCGGAAGGGACTTGGGCCCTGAGTGGAGTGCCCAGTTCCGGAAAGCGGCGGGTTCCGGAGAGCGGCGGGTTCCGGTCAGTGGCGACAGGGGTGTTCGGTGGCGATCGAGAGCGATCAGCTCGTCTTCGACTATCTGAGCCGGGTCGGCGACCTGGCCCAGCAGCGACAGCTGTCCTCCAACGCCCGGATGCGCCTGGTCACCGAGTTGCGCGCGGAGATCGA
Source organism: Streptomyces sp. N35 (assembly GCF_016464295.1). Taxonomy (NCBI): domain Bacteria; kingdom Bacillati; phylum Actinomycetota; class Actinomycetes; order Kitasatosporales; family Streptomycetaceae; genus Streptomyces; species Streptomyces sp. N35. The sequence goes on from NZ_JAEIMH010000106.1 coordinate 26,441, forward strand.
GAAGCGGCGGGGCCGGGCCGTCGGCGGCGAGTCCCCCGCGTCGGTACGCCGGATGCTCGACCGGATCGGCGCACCCGAGGATCTGGTGGACAAGGCGGCGGCCGGCGAGGGACTCGATCTGCCGCCGGACGTGGAGATGCCGAGCCAGCGCACGCGCGGGCGCCGCTTCGGCGGGCGGTCGGCGCCGGCCGGCGGCTCGTCCCCGGCGTCCGACGAGTCCGGTACGGGGCGTCGGCCCGGCCTGCGCAAGACGCTCCCCCGCCCCCGTAAGCCCGAGGAAGCCGAAGCACCGCAGCGGCCCGTCGCCTCGCCGCCGCATCTCGCGGGCGAGGACGAGCTGGGGCCGAGCGGCTCGGAGCCGGACTGGTGGCGGGTGGACACGACCCCGTTCGGGCCGTCGGACAGCGTGCCCGGCTTCACGGGCGGGATCGAGATCCCGGAGATACTCAAGCCGCCTCCGAAGGAGGAGGAACGGCTGAAGAAGGCCCCCGTTCCGGTGGAGGACGAGGAAGACGACGAGGTCGTCGAGGAGCCCGTCCGGCGTCGCCTGCCGCGGCTGCGGCGCGCGCCGGCCGAACGCCCGCTGAGCTTCAGCAATCCGCTGCTCCTGATCGCCGCCGTGCTGCTCGTGGTGGGTGCGGTGATGGGCAGCATCATCCCGCTGGTGGCGGGGTGGGGCATCGCGTACGCCTCACGCCGGCTCACCCCGAACGAGGCGAAGCTCGCGGTCCTTTGGGTGCCCGGGCTCGCCCTCGCATCCGGGATGGTCTGGCTCTGGGGCCGCGTCGAGGGCCGCTGGGGCGAGCCGGTCGCGGACAACGCGATGGGCCAGGCCGTCTCGGAGACCTGGCCGTGGGTGGTGCGGGGGGCGGCGGTCGCCTCGGCCCTGTTCCTGGTGTGGCGGTCTCAACGGGGCGCGCGCGGGGAGTAGGGGCCAGGGCACGGATGCGACACGCACCCCCACTGGCCCGCAGCCGCGCGACGCCTGGACGAAACCCCCACCGGCCCGCACCCGCCCGACGCCCGGAACGGAACCCCCACCGGCCCGCACCCGCCCGACG
>NZ_JAEIMH010000107.1:0-26031 GCF_016464295.1 Streptomyces sp. N35
GAACCGTCACCGACGGCCGGGTCATCGTCGACGACGCGGGCCGGATCGCCGGCGCCGCCGAGCCGGACGCCCCGGCCGTCGACCTGTCCGGCCACTGGGTGGTGCCCGGTTTCGTGGACATCCACAACCACGGGGGCGGCGGCGCGTCCTTCACGTCCGGCACCGTGGACGAGGTGCCCACCGGGGGGGGGGCCCCCCCCCCGGACCGGGCCCCCACCCCCCTGGGCCCCCCCCCCACCTACGGACCCACCGCGAGCACGGCACCACGACCCTGGTGGCCTCCACCGTCACCGGAGACATGGACTTCCTCGCGCAGCGCGCCGGGCTGCTCTCCGAACTGGCCGAACAGGGCGAGATCGCCGGCATCCACTTCGAGGGCCCCTTCATCTCGCCGTGCCGCAAGGGCGCCCACGACGAGTCCCTCCTTCGCGACCCCGACCCGGCGGACGTCCGCAAGCTGATGGACGCGGCCCGCGGCCAGGCCCGGATGTTCACCCTGGCCACCGAACTGCCCGGCGGCGTGGACTCCGTACGGCTGCTCGCCGAGCACGGGGTGATCGCGGCGATCGGCCACACCGACGCCACGTACGAGCAGACGAAGGAAGCCATCGACGCGGGCGCCACCGTCGCCACGCACCTCTACAACGCGATGCCGGCGATCGGCCACCGCCTGCCGGGGCCGATCGTCGCGCTCCTCGAGGACGAGCGCGTCACGGTCGAGCTGATCAACGACGGCACGCATCTGCACCCCGCCTCCCTGGAGCTCGCCTTCCACCACGCGGGCGCCTCGCGGGTCGCCTTCATCACGGACGCGATGGACGCGGCCGGGTTCGGCGACGGCGCGTACATGCTCGGCCCGCTCGCCGTCGAGGTGAAGGACTCTGTCGCGCGCCTGGTCACGCAGGACGGCTCGGAGGGCTCGATCGCCGGCTCGACGCTGACCCTCGACCGCGCCTTCAAGCGCGCGGTCACCATCGACCGGCTGCCGATCGAGGACGTCGTACGGGCCATCTCGGCCAACCCGGCCAAGCTCATCGGCGCATACGACGAGGTCGGCTCGCTCGAGCCGGGCAAGTACGCGGACCTGGTCGTCCTCGACGGCGGCTACTCGGTCGTCGGCGTGATGCGCCGGGGCGAATGGGTGGTGGATCCCCAACTGGGGTGATTTGACCGCAGGTTGCACAGGAGGCGGTTGGCCCCGAGGTCTGGGCTGACCGCCTCCTTTTTGGCATGATCAGGTCCGGCACACGCACGAACGCGCGCACACGAGCACCCGCATGCGCACGCACACGCACTCCGGGGGTGGCACCCGTGATCCTCACGGTCACGCTGAACACGGCCCTGGACCTGACGTATCGCGTCGAGCGCCTCGTCCCGCACTCCTCGCACCGGGTCACCACCGTCACCGAACGCCCCGGCGGCAAAGGCCTCAACGTCGCCCGCGTCCTGACCGCCCTCGGCCACGACGTCACCGTCACCGGCTTCGTGGGCGGCGCGACGGGCGAGGCGCTGCGCGCGGGCCTGAGCGGCGTACGCGACGCGCTCTTCCCGGTCCTGGGCTCCACCCGCCGCACGGTCGCCGTCGTCGACTCCTCGTCCGGCGACACGACGCAGCTCAACGAGCCGGGACCGCTGATCACCCCGTCGGAGTGGTCCGCGTTCCTCGTCTCGTACGAGCACCTCCTGACCTCCGCTTCGGCGGTGGCGCTGTGCGGCAGCCTGCCGCCCGGGGTGCCGGTCGGCGCGTACGCCCATCTCGTACGGGGAGCACGCGCCGCGGGCGTCCCCGTCCTCCTCGACACCAGCGGCGAGCCGCTGCGCCGCGGGATCGCCGCGCGCCCCGACATCGTCAAGCCGAACGCGGACGAACTGGCCGAACTCACCGGCTCCTGGGAGCCGTTGCCCGCGACGCGCGCGGCCCGCCGCCGCGGCGCCCACGCGGTCGTGGCCTCCCTGGGCCCGAACGGCCTCCTCGCCGCGACCCCCGACGGCACCTGGCAGGCCACACCCGCCGCACGCGTCTCGGGCAACCCCACGGGGGCGGGGGACTCGGCGGTGGCGGCGCTGCTCGCCGGCCTGGTCTCGGGCAACACCTGGCCGAAGCGCCTTGCGTCGGCGGTCGCGCTGTCGGCGGCGACGGTACTCGCCCCGGTGGCGGGGGAGTTCGACGCGAAGGCCTACGCGGAGTTCGAGGCGGGAGTCACCGTGGTGGAGCACGCGGACGCGGCGTGACGTCCCGCCGCCCGTCGCACGGGCCGCACCCGCCGCGCAGGCCGCACCCGCCGTTCCTGTCGCGCAGGCCGCACACGCCGCACAGCCCGGCCACCCAGCAGCGTCACCGCACACCCCGGCCACACAGCAGCGTCACCGCACACCCAGGGGGACTCATGCCGCTCACCACGACCGGTGAACTCATCGCCGCCGCCCGGCGGAACAATCGAGCCGTCGCCGCCTTCAACGTCATCACGCTCGAGCACGCCGAGGCGATAGCCGCCGGCGCCGAGCAGGCGGGCGCCCCCGCGATCCTGCAGATCTCCGAGAACGCCGTGAAGTTCCACGGCGGGAGCCTCACCGCCGTCGCCGCCGCGGCGAAGGCCGTCGCCGAGACCAGCCGCGCCCCGCTCGCCCTCCACCTCGACCACGTCGTCAGCGAGGACCTCTTCCGCAGGGCCCACACCGAGGGCTTCAGCTCCGTGATGTTCGACGCCTCGAAGCTGACGTACGGCGACAACGTCAAGGCCACGGCGGAAGCGGTCCGCTGGGGCCACGAGCGCGGTCTCTGGGTCGAGGCCGAGCTCGGCAGGGTCGGCGGCAAGGAGGGCGAGCCGCCGCTGGACGCGCACGCCCCCGGCGTACGGACGGATCCGGCCGAGGCGCGGGCCTACGTCGAGAGCACCGGCGTGGACGCCCTCGCGGTGGCCGTCGGCTCCTCGCACGCGATGACGGAGCGGACGGCGGCGCTGGACCACGCGTTGATCGCCGCGCTCGAGGACGCCGTACCGGTGCCGCTCGTGCTGCACGGCTCAAGTGGCGTACCGGATACGGAGATCCGCGCAGCCGTACGCTCCGGCATGCGCAAGATCAATGTGGGCACGGCCCTCAACACGGCTTTCACCGGCGCCGTACGCGCCTTCCTGGAGGCCCACCCGTCGGCCGTCGACCCCCGGAAATACCTCGTCCCGGCCCGCGAGGCGATGGCCGGGACGGTGGCACACTTCCTGCGCCAACTGGAGGGCTAGCCCTTCGTGCCCTCGACCAGCCACATCTGGTCAATGTTGGCGTTGCACTTGTCGCTCTGCTCGCACGAGAGAGTGATGATGTTGGTGCCCTTCTTGAGCTGCACCACCGCGTAGGTGGAGGTCCAGCCCTTCTCCCAGTCACCCTGCTTGGCGCCCGCGAAATTCTTCATGTTCAGCGGCCGCGTCTGCTTGTCGCCGTTGACCGACAGGGTGCCGGTGGTGTCCTCACCGGGCACTCCGTAGGTCACCCGCAGGCTGTACGAACCGGGCTTTTCGAACCCGTCGATCTGCCAGGTCAGCGCCGCGCCCACCTGGCTGAAACCGGCGACATACGTCCCGGCCTTCGACCCCTTGATGTCGGAGGCGGTCACCGCCGGCGCCGTGAGCTGCAGGACCTTCGCGTCGGTCTTCGGCAGCTCGATGGGCTTGTCGTCCTTGTTCTCGGCGGGCTCGGACGGCTTCACGCTCTCGCCGGCCGTGGTCCCGCCGTCACCGCCGGACCCGGCCTGCGGGTCCTTGTCGTCGTCCCCGCCGAGCATCGCGATGCCGATGCCGACCACCACGGCCGCGACCACGGCGACGGCGCCGATCATCAGGCCCTTGGAGTTGGGTCCACGGCCGCGCCCGCCGCCCCCGCCGTGCGAAGGCTGCTGCGACGAAATCGTCCGGGTGGCGTCGCCCGGGTAGGTCTCCGGCGCGGAGTAGTGGGCGTCGTACCCCTGCGGCGCCTGCTGCCCGTACCCCTGGGGCGCCTGCTGGCCGTAAGTCTGCTGGGGCTGCTGCCCGTACTGCCGCTCGCCGACCGTGCGGACCTGGTTGTAGGAGCGGCCGGGGTAGCCGTAGCCACCGCCGCCGGGCGGCGGGGTGGCACCCGCGGCCTGCCCGTCGGCGGACAGATAACCCAACGGGGCTTCTTCCTCCGGCGTGCGCGCGCCGTTGTCACCGGGCGTGGTCATTCCCCGGTCACTCCTCAGGCAGGTTGCTCGATCGGGCAGAACACAGTCGTACGTATCCGGGCGAGCGTACCCGCTTCGAGTGACCCCTTCGGGGCCTGTTGCCAAGGAAAACCAGCTGACCTGGAGTTATCCGGCTCGTCTGTGCTGTTTGGCACGTGAGCGCTTCTCGATGTACATCCTCTGGTCGGCCGACTGCAGCACCTCGTCCGCCGACATGCCGCAGTGGGCCCAGCCGACACCGAAGCTCGCGCCCACGCGCACCGCGCGGCCGTCCACCCGGATCGGCGGAATGATCGCGTTGCGCAGCCGTACCGCCAGGTCCGCGGCGTCCGCACGGCCGAGGCCGTCGGCGAGCACCACGAACTCGTCACCGCCGAGCCGCGCCACCGTGTCCCCGTCGCGCACCCCGCTGGTCAGCCGCCGTGCCACCTCGATGAGCACGGCGTCGCCGGTGTGGTGCCCGAACCGGTCGTTGATCGACTTGAACCCGTCGAGGTCGCAGAAGAGCACCGCGAGCCCCTTGGTCCCGTCGTCGTGCTCGCTCTGCGGAGCGACCACGTGGACATGGTGGTCGTAGACGCCATAGCCATTGCTGGTGCCGGTCAATGCGGAGTCGGCGGCCGCACGACCGAAGTCGAAACCATGTCCGTTCGAGTCGAAAGGGGAGGCGTTCGCGTCGTACCCCATGGAGCCGTCGTACGCGGTGGGGGCCGCACCGTAGGCCGCGTCGAGCGACTCGATGGGGCTCTGCGGCACGGACTGCGGCCGCCCGCACAGCCGGGAGCTGAGCCGCGAGCGCAGCTCGGCGCTGTTGGGCAGCCCGGTCAGGGCGTCGTGCGAGGCGCGGTGCGCGAGGTGCAGCTCGCGTCGCTTGCGCTCCTCGATGTCCTCGACGTGCGTGAGCAGAAACCGGGGGCCATCGGTGGCGTCGGCCACGACGGAGTTGCGCAGCGAGACCCAGAGATACGTACCGTCGCGCCGCCCGAGCCGCAGCTCGGCCCGCCCGCCTTCGGCGGAGGTGCGCAGCAGTGTGCCGATGTCCTCGGGGTGGACCAGATCGGAGAAGGAGTAGCGGCGCATCGCGGCGGCCGGGCGGCCGAGCAGCCGGCACAGCGCGTCATTGGTGCGCAGTATCCGGCCGTGCTGGTCACCGCCCATCTCGGCGATGGCCATACCGCTCGGCGCGTACTCGAAGGCCTGCCGGAAGGACTCCTCGCTGGCCCGCAGCGCCTGCTGCTCGCGTTCGAGCCTGACCAGTGCCCGCTGCATGTTTGCTCGAAGCCGAGCATTACTGATTGCAATGGCCGCCTGAAATGCGTACATCTGGAGCGCTTCCTGGCCCCAGGCGCCCGGCTTGCGGCCGTTGCGCGGCCGGTCGACCGAGAGAACACCGATCAGCTCGCCGCTGGAGGAACCCGTGGCGTACATCGGCGCGTAGAGGCGGTCGCTGGGGTGCCACTCGTCCTCGAAGCGGGGCTCGGGGCCGTCCGTATGCCACTGCGGCACATCGTCCTCGACGAGCACCCAGCCCTCGGTGTGCGGGATGAAGCGCAGCGAGCCCCAGGCCTCGCCCATGGCGAGCCGGCGCTCCCAGGAGGCGCGGGAGCCGACGCGTCCGGTGATCAGGGCCTCGGCGGCGGGATTGCCCGCGAAGGCGGCCACGACCAGGTCGCCGTCGGGCCGTACGAGATTCACGCAGCCCAGCTCATAGCCGAGGCCGGTCACCACGCCGTCGGCCACGGCCTGCAGGGTGTCGGCAAGGCTGCGGGCGGTGTTCAGCTCCGCGACCACCTGATGCAGCTGCCGCAGGGTCGCAAGACGGACGTAGGGCTCCGACTCGGTCTCCATGCTCGCTCTCCCCGAGACCTCGACAGCAACTCCAGGATTCGCAGCTTCCCCGGCTTCTCGGCCGCTTCTCGGCAGGCATGCGTTCGCATCATGGTCTCCTGCCTCAGCCACTGAATCACAGCGAGCTGCCCACTCGGTACACAGGGTCAACAAAATATGGACCCTGTGACTCAAGTCACAGCAGGGGATGAAGGGTTGAGGGCGGGACCGTGTGCTCCCGTATCCGTTTCCTGAACGCAAATCGATCGATTGCGCCCGCCGGGGACCGGCCGCGCACGCCCCCGGACTCGGACCGGGGACCTAGTCCTGTCCTGGTCCCAGCGCCCGATGCGGCGCGGGCGGCGGCGGGTCTACGTTCGATCCGTGTCGCAAGCATTGAAGTCCCCTGCCGCAGTGCCCCCGCAAGCCGTGCATCCTGTGGGGGTGAGCAACGACGAGTTCCGTGCCGCGATGTCGCGCCTAGCCGCCGGGGTGGTCCTGGTGACGGGGGTGGAGGAGCCGCTCGGTGAGGGCGGCCCGGCCGGCGAGGATGTCGGCATGACGGCCACGGCCTTCCTGTCCGTATCCCTGGATCCGCCGCTGGTCCTCGTCTCGCTGCGCGAGGGCTCCCGGATGGACGACCTCCTGGCGGAGCAGCCGCGCTGGGGGGTCTCGGTCCTCTCCGAGTCCCAGCGCCACATCGCCGGCCGCTTCGCGATGAAGGGCCGTATCAGCGACCGGCTGCTGTTCGCGGACATCCCTTACGTACGAGGGGAGTTGTCCGGCGCGCCTCTGGTGGGCGGCGCGCTCGCGACGCTGGAGTGCGAGACGGAGTCCCGTGTCCAGGCGGGCGACCACACGCTGGTGGTGGGCCGGGTGCTCTCGGCCTCGCTGCCGAGTCCGGAGGGCGGGCCGCTGACGTATTTCCGGGGCCGCTACCGGCAGTTGGGATAGCCGAGGAGCCCAGGAGCCGGGCATCCAGCAGCCCGGGAGTCCAGCATCCCGTGAGTCCAGGAGCCCGAGATCCAGGAGCCGGGCATCCAGCAGCCGGGCTCCCGCGGGCGGTCTCAGCCCCAGTCCTTGCCCGACCGCCCCCGCTTGGTGTCGGACCGCGCCTTCTTCTGGCGCAGGCGCCGCTCGTTGATCCCGCGCGGAATCCGGGTGGGACGGCGCGGACGCGGCGGCGGCGCGGTGGCCTCCGCGAGCAGCGCGGCGAGCCGGGTCGCCGCCATCTCCCGGTTGCGCCACTGCGAGCGGTGCTCGGAGGCCCGTACGGAGATCACGCCGTCCACGAGCCGGGAGGCGAGGCGCTCGAGCGCCCGCTCCTTCCAGACCTCCGGCAGGGCCTTGGTGTTCGCCAGGTCGAAGCGGAGCTCCACCTGGGAGTCCGAGGTGTTGACGTGCTGCCCGCCGGGCCCGGAGGACCGCGAGAAACGCCACAGGAGCTCGGCCTCCGGCAGGGAGACCGAACCGCGGATGACATAGGGCCCGGACATGACAGCCATGATGACGGTCCGCCCGGGCCGCGTCACGCCAATAAGCGAGCCCCGCTACGCGAGGATCACGCTCCGCGTGAGATTGCGGGGCCGGTCCGGGTCGTAGCCCTTGGACTCGGCGAGCGCCACCGCGAGGCGCTGCACGCGGATCAAGTCGGCCATCGGATCGGTCTCCTGGCGTGCGACCAGATGCCCGCCGACGCGCGCCACATCCCCCGCGAGCCCCTCGGGCAGCGCACCGAGCATCCATGCCACCCGGCCGGGACCGGTGATCGAGATCGGTCCGTGGCGGTACTCCATCGCGGGGTACGCCTCGGTCCACGCGCCCGCCGCCTCGCGCATCTTGAGGCCGGCCTCGAGCGCGAGCCCGTACGTCCAGCCGCGTCCCAGGAACGTCCACTGCTCGGCGGAGAGCACCTCGTCCGGCAGGGGTTCGGTGACGGCGAGTTCGGCGTCGGCGGCCGCTTCGGCCACCGTCTTCACTCCCTCGGTCTCCCCGAGGCCCGCGCGCAGGAAGGCCAGCGCGGTCGTCGCGAAACGGGTCTGCACCACCGACTCCTCGTCGGCGAAGTCGAGCACGGCCACCGCGTCCGCGGCCTCCATCACCGGCGTCTTCGGGTCGCCCGTGATCGCTGTGGTGGCCGTCGTTCCCCTGACCCGCGCGAGGAGTTCGAGCACCTCGGTCGTCGTGCCGGAGCGGGTGATCGCCACGATCCGGTCGTACGGGCGGCCCACCGGGAACTCCGAGGAGGGATACGCGTCCGTCTCGCCCTGCCCGGCCGCCTCGCGCAGGGCGGCGTACGCGGGGGCCATGAACCACGACGGGCCGCAGCCGGTGGCGGCGGACCGCTCGCCCCCCGCCGTCAGTCCGGCGGCGGCCCCGAGGGAGTCGGCGGCTTCGACGGCCCGGCGCCAGCAGCTGGGCTGGGTGGCTATTTCTGCGGCGGTACGTGACATGTGGGGCGGCTCCTCGACCGGGACGGGCACGGGGTGTTCGGCTGGTACTCGATGCTGCTCCTTGCCGCGCCGGATGCCGCCCGCCGGTGCGCACCGTGAGGGGTTCGCACCGGTTCGCGCGCCATCTGGCCTGCTGTGCTTAGCAGTCGGCGTGCGGCAGGAGCAATGGACTGCCGTGCACAAGGCCCTGGACCTTTGCGCGGACGGCCGGCGGTAGCGTTGGCCAACGGATGCAACAACGGTGACCCTCCGTTGCAGAAGTGATATCTGAGTGGTGTAGACCTGGTGAAGGACACAGGACGTCACGGGGGACGACTGGATCACGACAAGGGTGGGAAATCTGCTGTGCAGCGGCGCACGAACGTACTGATCGCGGCAGGTGCCGCGCTGGGGCTCACGATGACGCTGGCGGGCTGCGGTGGCGGCACCGGCTCCGGTGAGGTGACCCTCAAGCTCGTGGCCGCCGATTACGGCGACTCGGCGGAGAACAGCTCCGAGAAGTACTGGGCGGATCTGGTCGAGAAGTTCCAGGCCAAGAACCCGGACATCAAGGTCGAGGTGACCGTCCTGTCCTGGAGCGACGTCGACGCCGAAGTGGCCAAGATGGTCAAGGCGGGCGAAGCGCCCGACATGGCACAGATCGGAGCGTACTCGGACTACGCGGCGAAGGATCAGCTGTACGCCGCGGACGATCTGCTCTCCATCCCGGTCCAGGGCGACTTCCTGTCCTCGCTCACCTCGGCAGGCGAGGTCAACCGGATCCAGTACGGCATGCCGTTCGCCTCGTCGACGCGCCTGATGTTCTACAACAAGAAGCTCTTCGCCGAAGCCGGTATCTCCAAGCCCCCCACGACGTGGGACGAACTGGCCGCCGACGCCGAGCTGTTGAAGGACAACGGCGTCAAGTACCCCTTCGCCCTGCCGCTCGGCAAGGAGGAGGCGCAGGCCGAGACCATGATGTGGCTGCTCGCCGGCGGCGACGGCTACACCGACCAGGTCGGCTCGTACAACCTCGACTCGGACATGAACGTGCGGACCTTCGACTGGCTCAAGAAGGACCTGGTCGACAAGGACCTGGTGGGCCCGGTCGCGCCCGGCGAGCTCAACCGCCAGGAGGCCTTCAACGCCTTCTCCAACGGTGAGGTCGGCATGCTCAACGGGCACCCGACGCTGATCGCCCAGGCGAAGAAGAAGGGCGTGGAGTTCGCTATGGCGCCGCTGCCGGGCCGCAGCGGCAAGGCGAAGGCCACGATGGGTGTGGCCGACTGGATGATGGCCTTCAAGCAGAACGGCCACCGTGACGAGGTCGGCGAGTTCCTCGACTTCGTCTACAGCAAGGAGAACGTCCTCGACTTCTCCGAGCGCTACAACATCCTGCCGGTGACCAACTCGGCGGCCGACGCGATGGCCGAGGACGCCAAGTACAAGCAGCTCAAGCTCTTCCTCGACGCGCTGCCCACGTCCCAGCTCCCGCCCGTCGGCAACACGTCCTGGGCGCAGGTCAGCGCGGACATCAAGGCGCAGATCGGCAAGGCGGTCGCGCCGGGCGGCACCCCGGCCGCGGTGCTCGCCGACATCCAGAACAAGGCGCGGGCGGCGGAAGCGGCCGAGTAGAACCGCCCGCCGTCGAGGGGCGCCGCACCGGGCTCAACGCCTGGCGCGGCGCTCCTCGCGTATCCGCCGCAGCCGGTTCACCGTCACCGGGTCGTGGGCGAGCGCCCGCTCGTCGTCGAGCAGTGCGTTGAGCAGCTGGTGATAGCGCGTGGGGGAGATGCCCAGCTCCTCGCGCACCGCGCGCTCCTTGGCGCCGGGCGAGGGCCAATTGCGCCGCTCGAGCGCCAGCACGGCACGGTCGCGCCGGCCGAGCACGCCCGGCTCGCTCCGATCGGTCATGAACTCCGCCTCCCGTACGCCGGACAGACCCCGCCCTCCCGGGGGCCGAGCCCTCTCAAGGCTATCGACGCCCACTGACAACGCCCCCTCGCCGAGGCCCGCGGCCGCACCTTTGACGCGAACCTCCATGGGTCGGCCGCGCCCGGCCTGGATAGGGTCGTCCCATGGGCAGCCTTCCGCATCGCACGCCTGATCTGCCGACGCCGTCCACCCCCGCGGGACGGGACGGCCTCGCCGCGCTGCTCGCGCGGCCCGGACAAGCCGTGATCGCCCTGGACTTCGACGGCACGCTCGCCGAGATCGTCCCCGACCCCGAGCAGGCCCGCGCCCACCCGGACGCCGTCCCCGCGCTCGCCGCGCTCGCCCCGAAGGTGGCCTCCGTCGCGGTGGTCACCGGCCGGCCCGCGGGCGTCGCGGTCCGCTACGGGGGCTTCGCGGGCGTACGCGGCCTGGAGCACCTGGTGGTACTCGGCCACTACGGCGCCGAGCGCTGGGACGCCGTCTCCGGCACGGTGCACGCGCCCGACCCGCACCCCGGGGTGGCCGCTGTCCGCGCCGAACTGCCCGGATTCCTGGACGCGTTGGGCGTCTGGCACGGCACCTGGATCGAGGAGAAGGGCCGCGCGGTCGCGGTCCACACCCGCCGCGCCGCCGACCCCGCCGCGGCCTTCGAGGCCCTGCGCACCCCGCTCGCGCACCTCGCCGCCCGCCACGGTCTGATCGTCGAACCGGGGCGCCTCGTCCTGGAGCTCCGCCCGCCGGGCATGGACAAGGGCGTCGCGCTCGCGGCGTACGTCCGCTCGGTCGGCGCGACCTCGGTCCTGTACGCGGGCGACGACCTGGGCGATCTGCCTGCCTTCGCGGCCGTGGAGAAGCTCCGCTCGGAGGGCCTGCACGGACTGCTGGTGTGCAGCGGAAACGCGGAGGTCGCGGAGCTGTCGGAGCGCGCGGACGTGGTGGTGGACGGCCCCTCAGGAGTGGTGGACCTCCTCGCGGCACTCGCGGTGCACGCCGGCCCGGCGGGTCCGGCCTGATCCGAGAGACCCAGCTGTCAACAGCGTCCGTCAGTTCTGGACCTAGCCCCGCAACGCCTCCACCTGCTCCAGGAACCACTGTGCGGGCGGCAGCGCGGTGCCCGCCGCGGCCAGGCGCTTCGTGCGCTCCGCGCGTTCCTCCGCCGGCATCGTCAGGGCGGCGTGCAGCGCGGCCGAAGTCCCCACCACGTCATACGGGTTGACCACCAGCGCGTCCTCACCCAGTTCCGCATACGCCCCCGCCTCCCGCGAGAGCACCAGGACACACCCCTCGTCGGAGACGACCGGCACCTCCTTCGCGACGAGGTTCATCCCGTCCCTGATCGGGTTCACCAGCGCCACGTCCGCAAGCCGGTACGCCGCGAGCGAGCGCGCGAAGTCGTCCTTGACGTGCAGGATCACCGGGGTCCAGCCCTCGGTCCCGTACGCGGAGTTGATCTCCTGCGCGACCCGCGACACCTCCGCGGTGTACTCGCGGTAGACCGCCAGATCCTGCCGCGAGGGGTACGCGAACGCGACATGCACGACCCGTTCCCGCCACTGCGGCTGCTCCTCGAGGAGCAGCCGGTACGCGTGCAGCCCCCGCACGATGTTCTTCGACAGCTCGGTCCGGTCCACCCGCACGATCACCTTGCGGGCGCCCTCGCCGCCCGGCTGCCCGCCGATCTGCTCCCGCAGATCCGCGAGCCGCTCCCGCACATCGGCCCGCTGCGAGCGCTCCCGCAGGAAGTCCGCGTCCGCGCCGAGTCCGTGCACCCCGAGCAGAGTGCGGTGGAAGCGCCCGTCCGGTGTGCGGTAGCCGACGCTCGGGGTCGCGTCCTTCGGCCAGTACGTCATCACCTCGTACGACCCGAGGACCGCACCGCAGCACGCCTGGAAGGCCTGGAGCCAGCGCGTGGTGAGAAAGCCGAGCCGGTCCGCGCCGAGCATCCCGAGCAGCAGCTCCTCGGCGATGTCGTCGGGGAGCATCCGGAAGTACTCGACCGGCGCCCACGGCGTGTGCGAGAAGTGCCCGATCCGCAGATCGGGCCGCAGCGTCCGCAGCATCCCCGGGACCAGTGCCAGGTGGTAGTCCTGCACCACGACCGTCGCGCCCTGCGCCGCCTCCTCGGCGAGCGCCTCGGCGAACGCCCGGTTGTACGCGCGGTACGACTCCCACTGCCGGCGGAACTCCGGACCGAACGTGGGCTCCAGAGGGGTCTGGTACAGCAGGTGGTGCACGAACCAGAGCACCGAGTTGGCGACCCCGTTGTACGCGTCGGAGTGCACGGCGGCGTCGATGTCGAGCATCCGCACACCGGGCTCGCCGACCCCGCGCCGAACGGCCTCGCGGTCCCCGTCGGTCAGCGCCGAGCACACCCACAGCGTGGCGGTGTCCCCGGCGGACTCCCCGATCGCGGAGAGCCCGGAGACCAGGCCGCCCCCGCCGCGCTTGGCGTCGAGGGTGCCGTCCTCCCGTACGGCATACGAAACCGGACCGCGATTGGACGCGACGAGAACCTGCGCACCGTGCTCGGAGACCATGACGCGAACCTAGCCCGTCCAGGAAACGCTCAAACGTGCGGACGGCCGGGCCCCTTGCGAGGAGCCCGGCCGTCCGAAGCGGAACCGCTGTTCACTTGTCCGTCACGACGTGAGTGCGACCTCCGTCACGACCTGAGCGCGACCCCGGTCACGACGTGAGTGCGACCCCGGTCACGACCTGAGCGCGACCTCAGTCACGCCGCGAGCGGGACGCCGCCAGTGCCAGCGCGCCCAGACCGCACATCACGATCGCGAGCCCGCCGTACAGCATCCCGTTCGAGCCGCCGCCGGTCTCGGCCAGCTCCGGCGGGGCAGGACGTGCCTGCGTCCGCTTGCTGACGATGACGGAGACGCACGGGTCCGTGCCGCCCGCCCGGGTCTTCGCCGGAGTGCACGTGGTCTTCGGCACATCGCCCGTCACGGGGATCACCACGACACCGCCCGGGGTGCAGGAGGCCTTGACCGTCTGCTTGATGACGACCTTGCCCTTGGCGGGCACATCGCCCGTCCACACCCAGTTCTTGCCGCTCTTGACGACCGTGCCGCTGCTCGCCTTCGGGGTGCCGCCCGCCACCACCGGCCAGTGGATCCTCGCGGCCTTGCGGACGGTCGCCGTCGCGTTGGTGAGCGTGATCGTGTTGGTGGTGTCGGCGCACGGGGGTACGACCGGGGGGGTCGGCTTGGTGACGATCTCCAGCGGCGGCACCGGCGGCTTCGGCGGCTGCGGCTCCTCGATGACCGGGGTGAACCCGCAGGCGGGGTCGGTCGAGCCGTCCTCGCAGTTGGTGCGCGGCGTCTCGGCGATGACGTTGTTGGTCAGCTTGCCGTCACCGCTGAGCGGGTCGTTGACGGTGACGCTGTACGTGATGGTCGCCGTCTGGCCCTCGGGTACGTCGCCGACCCAGCTGATCTTGGGTTCGGCGTAGCTCACCGTCCCGACCGTGGCCTTGGCGTCGTTGTTGTACGTCGCGTCGTCAAGCAGGTCGGACAGGTCGTCCGCGAACTTGGCGCCGGGGTAGTCGAGGCTGCCGATGTTCTTCGCGGTCACCGTGTACGTCACCTTGCTGCCCGGCTGCACCTTGGCGGGCGCGGCCGTCTTCGTGATCGACAGGTCGGGGACCGGGACCGAGAAGGCCAGCGCGGACGGCACATAGGTGTCGCCCTTGGTGCGGAAGGTGAGCTTCGCCGAGGTCGCGCCCTCCGGGATCACCCGGTCCGGGATCGTGAACTGCTTGGCGTCGATGGAGAAGTTGTTGTTGTCGCAAGGGTTCAGACAGCCGTCGGCGTGACTGTTGAAGAAGTTGGTGGTGGCCCCGCTGCCCGGTTCGGCGATGTTGGTGCCGTTCACCAGGAACGCGTCGCCGGCCACATTCGAGTCGCCCTCGTACGCGGTCACGCTGGCCCGTACGTCCTTGGTGCCGGCCCGCAGGAACCCGTCCACGGTGATGGTGGTGTCCGGGTCGGCGGAGCGCTGCACGACGTGGCCGCCGTAGATGTAGACGTTGCGGCGCTCGGGCGCGTACTGGGCGTTGGGGGCGTCGTACTGGTAGACGACGGTCAGCGACCAGCCGCCGACACAGCCCTTGCCGGTGGGCGCCCAGACGTTGCCGACCGCGACAGGAAGGTTCACGCCGGTGGCCGCGCCCGCGAAGGACGAGGTCACGTCGGCCTCGGCGGTGTAGTAGTGCGGGCCGCCGGTGTCGGCGGGGGTCTTCACCGCGTTCTGGACGGTGACGGGAGCCTCCGCGCCGGTGCCGACCCGGATCAGCGGGGCGGTGGTCAGCGGGTCGCCGGCGGGCAGGGTCGCGGCCCCCGCGGTGTCGCAGAACTTGATCTGGTTGCGGCCGAGCTTGTACGTGCCGTCGTTGCCGCCCCAGAACAGCCGCGCGTAGGCCACCTTGGCGCCCGGCGGGATCCGTACCTGACCGGTGCTGGAGTTCAGCACGGACGTGCTGAAGCCCGCGGTGTCCGTGTACTGCATCGTGAACTGGTTGTTGTTCTCGCCGCTGGCACCGGACTGCGCGGTGCGGCAGCGTGTGGCCTCGTCCGGCGGTGTGCTCGGGCAGTCGAGTACGGCGTTGCCGAGCGTGATGAAGTCCCCGTACACGGCTTCGTCATAGCGCTTGGCGAACGGTTCGACGACCACGGCGGCGGCAGGCGCGAGCCCCGCCAGCGAGGTCGCGGCGGTGGCGGTGGCGACCAGGGCACCCAGCGTGCGACGCCGGGCCCTTCCCATTGCTTGTCTAACCCACATAAATGGGAAATTTAGGCAATATCCATGATCGGCAGCGGTTACGCCACGCGTCGAGAGGTGTACTCCGTGATCTCGGCCATCGGCGGCCGTTCCTCGGTGTCGACCGGATGGGTGCGCGGTTGGAACCCGTCCTCGCCGCGTTCGAACTGGGTGAGGTGCGGCCGTACGAGATGTCCGCGCGCGAGCCGCAGCTGCGCCGTCCGGTAGATGGCCGCCGCCATCCGCCCCAGGGCCCGCCCGTCCTGGTGCCGGTGCTTGCGCACCCCGACGTCGACCTGGGCCAGGGCGTCGAGGCCCACGGTGTGCAGGGCGTCGACGAGGAGACCGAGCTCCACTCCGTATCCGACGGGGAAGGGCAACTGCTCCAGGAGGGAGCGACGGGCCGCGTACTCGCCGCCCAACGGCTGGACGAAACCGGCCAGTTGGGGCCAGTGGAGGTTCAGGAGCGGGCGGGCCACCAGCTCGGTCACGCGTCCGCCCTGCCCGGCCTCGTCCCCGAGCGGCCGGTCGTACATCGCTTTCACGAACTGCACATCAGGCTCGGTGAGCAGCGGGCCGACTATCCCGCTCACGAAGTCCGGCGAGAACTCGCGCAGGTCCGCGTCCACGAAGCACACGATCTCGCCGCCCGTCACGAGCAGCGAGCGCCACAGGACCTCGCCCTTGCCGGGCACGGCGGGGATCCGGGGGAGTATCGCGTCCCGGTGCACCACACGGGCGCCGGCCGCCGCGGCGACTTCGGCCGTACGGTCGCCCGAACCGGAGTCGATCACCACGAGCTCGTCCACGAGCGGGGCCTCGGGGGACATCAGCTCGCGCCGGATCACGGTGACGATCTGCCCGACCGTGGCCTCCTCGTCGAGGGCGGGCAGCACGACGCTGACCGTCGTCCCCTGCCGGG
Organism: Streptomyces sp. N35; assembly: GCF_016464295.1. NCBI lineage: Bacteria > Bacillati > Actinomycetota > Actinomycetes > Kitasatosporales > Streptomycetaceae > Streptomyces > Streptomyces sp. N35. The sequence goes on from NZ_JAEIMH010000107.1 coordinate 16,082, forward strand.
CCTTCGCCTCGAGCAGCAGGTCGAGCGGCCGGTCCTTCGCCGACCAGGAGCGCTGCTCCAGCCAGCGCTCCACCTCTTCGAGCACGTCTGCCTACTCCTCGTGTGCCACGCCGCGGTAGCGGCCCTATGTGATCCATCTCGCCGTTCGGACGACTATCTCAACGGTCGGGGGGTTCGGTTACAGTCTTGAACAGAGCACATGACCACCGCATGTCGGGGGTCATGAGGCCATAAACACCTGGGGGACACCAGGTCATACCGCTCATCCAGAGGGGCAGAGGGATACGGCCCGTTGAAGCCCCGGCAACTCCAGTCAGTACTCGCACGCGCGACGCGAGGCTCCTGACTAGGGAAGGTGCCAAGTCCGTCTCATGGCGAAGTGCGTCATGAGGAAGATGAGGAGAAAGGGCCTCGCCTGCCATGGCTGTACAGACTGTTGAAGCCGCTACCACTTCTGAAGCCACCACCGCTTCCGTGGATCTCGGACCCGCCGCCGCCCTCTCCTGTCGCGAGTGCGGCCACCGCGTACCGCTCGGTCCGCTCTTCGCCTGCGCGGAGTGTTTCGGCCCCCTGGAGATCGCGTACGACTTCTCCTCGTACGAGACCGAGGAGCTGCGCCGCCGCATCGAGGCCGGTCCTGCGAACATCTGGCGTTACGCGCCGCTGCTCCCCGTCCCCGCGGACGTGGCCGAGAAGCCGAACCTGAACCCGGGCTGGACCAAGCTGGTCAAGGCCGACAACCTGGCCCGTGAAATCGGCGTCGAGCAGGGCAAGTTGTTCATCAAGGACGACTCCGGCAACCCGACGCACTCCTTCAAGGACCGCGTCGTCGCCCAGGCCATCGAGGCCGCCCGCGCCTTCGGGTTCACCACCCTCTCCTGCTCCTCCACGGGCAACCTCGCGGGCGCCGTCGGCGCCGCCGCGGCCCGGGCGGGCTTCCGCTCCTGCGTGTTCATCCCGCACGACCTGGAGCAGGGCAAGGTCGTCATGGCCGCTGTCTACGGCGGCGAGCTCGTGGCCATCGAGGGCAACTACGACGACGTGAACCGCTTCTGCTCCGAGCTCATCGGCGACCCGCTGGGCGAGGGCTGGGGCTTTGTGAACGTGAATCTGCGCCCGTACTACGCCGAGGGCTCCAAGACCCTCGCGTACGAGATCTGCGAGCAGCTCGGCTGGCAGCTGCCCGACCAGCTCGTCATCCCGATCGCCTCCGGATCGCAGCTCACGAAGATCGACAAGGGTCTGCAGGAGCTGATCAAGCTCGGTCTGGTCGAGGACAAGCCGTACAAGATCTTCGGCGCCCAGGCCGAGGGCTGCTCCCCGGTCTCCGTCGCGTACAAGGCCGGCCACGACGTCGTGCGTCCGCAGAAGCCGAAGACGATCGCCAAGTCGCTCGCGATCGGCAACCCGGCGGACGGCCCGTACGTCCTCGACATCGCGCGCCGCACCGGCGGCGCCGTGGAGGATGTGAACGACGAGCAGGTCGTGGACGCGATCAGGCTGCTCGCGCAGACCGAGGGGATCTTCGCCGAGACCGCGGGCGGTGTGACCGTCGGCGTGACGCACAAGCTGGTCAAGGAGGGTCTGCTCGACCCGTCGCTGACCACGGTGGTGCTCAACACCGGTGACGGTCTCAAGACCCTCGACGCGGTCGCCGACAGCGGTGCGACCGCGACCATCCGCCCGAACCTGGACGCGTTCCGCGCCGCGGGTCTCGCGAGCTGACCCCACTGCTTCCCTGAGAAAGGCCTGAGTCCCATGAGCGTGAACGTCCGCATCCCCACCATCCTGCGCACCTACACCGGCGGCAAGGCCGAGGTCGCCGCCGAGGGCACGACCCTCGCCGAGGTCATCGCCGACCTGGAGAAGAACCACACCGGGATCTCCGCCCGCGTCCTCGACGACCAGGGCAAGCTGCGCCGCTTCGTGAACGTCTACGTGAACGACGACGACGTGCGCTTCGAGCAGGGTCTTCAGACGGCCACCCCGGACGGGGCCGGCGTCTCGATCATCCCGGCCGTCGCCGGAGGCTGACCATCGAGCACAGCGCGGCCGGCTGATCGCGCTTTTTCTCTCCGACGAGTTGCCCTCTCCGCGCTGGAAGCGGAGGGGGCAATTCTGCATGGTTGAGAGAGGTACAGTTGGGAATGCTGTTTCGCCCTTTTCCCCGGGTGCGGCGAGAGTGTGCCGGGAGCATATGAGAACTCCCCGCGTACAAGGACAAGAACTGGCCTTCCTGTGCGCACCGTTCGCACGATTCACGCCCTTTGTCTGGCCCGACTTGCCCTGAACTCCGGTGAATTCTCCGTAAATTACCGATCGCCCGTGCCCAGAATTCTCGTCCGATTGACCTGTTGCAGACGGCAGTTGGACAGATACATTCAGCGGCGGTCGACGCGTTCCGGCGCACACCACCCCCACCTGTCGGGGGGTGAGTTCTGACCCGGGTCCGCGAAGTGCGGATTCGTGCAAGGGCCAGTAATAGGGGAGTTAGGCATGGCTCAGGGCACCGTCAAGTGGTTCAACGCGGAGAAGGGCTACGGCTTCATCGCGGTCGACGGTGGTGCGGATGTATTCGTCCACTACAGCGCGATTCAGATGGACGGTTACCGCACCCTTGAAGAGGGCCAGCGGGTCGAGTTCGAGATCTCGCAGGGTCAGAAGGGGCCGCAGGCGGACATGGTCCGTGTGGCTGGCTGATCGCGCCGGAGCAGTCTGCAACGACGTGATGAAGGGTCCGCATCCCGGAGACGGGGTGCGGGCCCTTCTGTTTGTGCGCGGGGTGCTCGGGGTGCGCGAGCAGGAGCGCGTGGGGTGCCCGATCCTCGGGAGCCGCTTGCACTCGGCATAGGCGAGTGCTAATCATTGGCGTTAGCACTCTCCCAGTGAGAGTGACAAGAACTTGGATCGAGTAGGTGAGGTCCACAGGCCGGGTGGGGCAAGGAACCACAAGGGCTGAGGGCCGTCCGTCGCGGGCGCCGACACGATCCGGAGCAATCCACCCCTGTCCGGGAGGACCACTTCACATGGCCAAGATCATCGCGTTCGACGAGGAGGCACGGCGCGGTCTCGAGCGCGGGATGAACCAGCTCGCCGACGCCGTCAAGGTCACCCTCGGCCCCAAGGGCCGCAACGTCGTCCTCGAGAAGAAGTGGGGCGCCCCCACGATCACCAACGATGGTGTTTCCATCGCCAAGGAGATCGAGCTCGAGGACCCGTACGAGAAGATCGGCGCCGAGCTGGTCAAGGAAGTCGCCAAGAAGACGGACGACGTCGCCGGCGACGGTACGACCACCGCCACCGTTCTCGCCCAGGCGCTCGTCCGCGAGGGCCTGCGCAACGTGGCCGCCGGTGCCAACCCGATGGCCCTCAAGCGCGGCATCGAGAAGGCCGTCGAGGCCGTCTCCGGTGCGCTGCTCGACCAGGCCAAGGAGGTCGAGACCAAGGAGCAGATCGCTTCGACCGCCTCCATCTCCGCCGCCGACACCCAGATCGGCGAGCTCATCGCCGAGGCGATGGACAAGGTCGGCAAGGAAGGCGTCATCACGGTCGAGGAGGCCCAGACCTTCGGTCTGGAGCTGGAGCTCACCGAGGGCATGCGCTTCGACAAGGGCTACATCTCGGCGTACTTCGCGACCGACATGGAGCGCATGGAGGCCGTCCTCGAGGACCCGTACATCCTCATCGCCAACTCGAAGATCGGGTCCGTCAAGGACCTGCTCCCGCTCCTCGAGAAGGTCATGCAGTCCGGCAAGCCGCTGCTGATCATCGCCGAGGACGTCGAGGGCGAGGCGCTCTCCACCCTGGTCGTCAACAAGATCAAGGGCACCTTCCGCTCCGTGGCCGTCAAGGCCCCGGGCTTCGGCGACCGCCGCAAGGCGATGCTGAACGACATCGCCATCCTCACCGGCGGCGAGGTCATCTCCGAGGAGGTCGGTCTCAAGCTCGAGAACGCGACCGTGGACCTTCTGGGCCGTGCCCGCAAGGTCGTCATCACCAAGGACGAGACCACGATCGTCGACGGTGCCGGTGACAGCGAGGCCGTCAACGGCCGCGTGAACCAGATCCGCGCCGAGATCGAGCAGTCGGACTCCGACTACGACCGCGAGAAGCTCCAGGAGCGCCTCGCGAAGCTCGCCGGCGGCGTGGCGGTCATCAAGGCCGGTGCCGCGACCGAGGTCGAGCTCAAGGAGCGCAAGCACCGCATCGAGGACGCCGTGCGCAACGCGAAGGCGGCCGTCGAGGAGGGCATCGTCGCCGGTGGTGGCGTGGCCCTGCTGCAGGCCTCCTCGGTGTTCGAGAAGCTGGAGCTCGAGGGCGACGAGGCGACCGGCGCCAACGCCGTGCGCCTTGCCCTTGAGGCCCCGCTCAAGCAGATCGCCGTCAACGGTGGTCTCGAGGGTGGCGTCATCGTCGAGAAGGTGCGCAACCTTCCCGTCGGCCACGGCCTGAACGCCGCGACCGGTGAGTACGTCGACATGATCGCCGAGGGCATCATCGACCCGGCGAAGGTCACGCGTTCCGCTCTGCAGAACGCCGCGTCCATCGCCGCGCTGTTCCTCACCACCGAGGCCGTCATCGCCGACAAGCCCGAGAAGGCCGGTGCCCCCGCGGGCGGCGGCATGCCGGGCGGTGACATGGACTTCTGATCCTCGCGGATCGGACCGTTTATACCTGCTGTACGCCGAGGGCGGCACTCCCTGTGTGGGGGTGCCGCCCTTCGGCGTTCTGTGTCAGGTCGGTCAGTCCGCGTAGTCCTTGAGCTTCTCGGTTTCGAGAGTCAGGGCGACGGGAGCGGGGATACGGATCGTGGCGCCGTAGGGGTACGGGCGGCGCCTCTGGTAGGTGCCGTTCTCGGGGGAGCTGTACACGATCACCTTGTGTTCGTCCCGGTCGACGAGCAGGTAGACGGGGATGCCCGCGTACGCGTAGGCGCCGGGCTTCTCCTGCCGGTCACGAAGGTCGGTGTCCCTGTCCTTGGATGTGACCTCAACCGTCATCAGCACCCCGCCGGGCGATGCCCATTCGCCTTGCCCCGCGAAGTAGTCGATCGGAGCCAGGGCGCCATCCGGCTTGATGCAGCCCTTGCGACAGGTATCGATCCGCAGTCCCTGTTCCGGGTGCAGGCCCAGCTCAGGGCGCTGCATCATGCACTGGCGGATCAGCCACATGATGATCGAACCGTGGTCGCCGTCCGGCACGGGCTTGACCCTCAGCTTTCCGTTGATCAGTTCCAGCGTCACCGTTTCCGGCGCCTTCCGGGCGAGCTCTTCGAAGTCGTCGACATCGATCGGGCCGTGCTTGACCACCACCCGCCCGTTGATGAATTCGAGCGACACGGTCTCGGGGGCCCGACGGGCGAGCTCCTCGAACTCCTCGATCGACATGTCAGGGCGGTCAGTGGCGCTGGGGGTCATCGGATCGCCTCCTCTCCTCCATCGTGCCCTGCATCGATGGCGGATGTGCAGCAGGCTCATGCGTGGCTCCTTGCAGGTGTGCGGGCGGTCGCAGCGCGGATCTTCGCGGCGTGGGAGCGGACGACTGCGGGGGACAGCGGATCGGGGCGTCCTGATCCGGCCGGGACGTCGCCCCGGCACCGGGCGCACGTGCCACCCGGCAGGCTCTCGGCGCGCCCCGGACTGCCGCACGTCGCGCACTCCAGGACACGCAGGGCGGGGCGGGGGACGGGCTCGGGCGGGAGCTTGGTGGTCAGGCGGTTGTGGACCAGGCCAGCCGGGCTGTGGACGGGGGAGGGGAGGCCGGCGGTCAGGGCGTGTTGCAGGTCCGCCTCGGTGGCGCCGCGCGTGAACCACTCGGCGGCGTGGGGCGCGAGGCGCAGGCAGTCGGCGTGCGAGAGGGAGAGTGCGGGGGCGGTGCGGCCGAGGGCGGCGAGGAGGACGTAGGCGCGGCGGAGGGTGGGGCCGCGGCGGGCGGGCTCGGCGGGCTCGGGCGCGGTGGCCGCGGCCTCGGGCGTGGTGGGCTCGGGGGCGCCCGGTCGTTCTTCCGGTACGTCGCCTCGGGTGAACGCCGTCCACCAGTCGTCGTCGCGTGCGGTACGGGTCCACCACGTTCGGGTGATCCAGCGGACGCTGTCGGATCCGCGTGCGTGTTCGCGTCCGCGTCTCAAGTGCCCCGCCTCTTGAAGGCGGTTGAGTGCGGTGCGCAGGGCGCACTGTCCGTACGGAAGCTCCTTGGCCAGCGTCTTTACGGAGATGTCGGCGCCGTCTGGGAGCCGGTCGATGTATCCGGCGATCGCGCCCTCGCGGGGCGGGAGGTGGGCGAAGTCGTGGTGGGTGCGGCGCAGTTGGCCCGGCGCGGAGCGCTTGCCGTAACCCGGGGTGGCCATCGGGTGTGAGCTGGTGGGATGCGCGGGGAGCGTGGCAGCACTAAAGTTGGCGTCAGCCATCAGGTCGAGTCGCTTTCGATCTTGTGGTCAAACCCCCGCAGGTGTTCCAGCACCGGGCGGGGGTTGTTCGTTATTCGGGCACCGTAGAGCACCGTCACGCAGCGTGGCAAGCCGGTCGCGAAACGTGCGCGAGCTTGCCAACTCGCAGGGTGGGAGGGTGGGTTGAGGCCCATCCCATTCCGAACAAGCGCCGCTCGGGGCTCGGGGCTTGAGCCCCGGGCGGGGTGTGTCCGGGCTACTTGAGGCCCGCGACGAAGGCCGTCCAGGCCGAGGCTCGGAACACGAGCTTCGGGCCGTCGGGGGTCTTGGAGTCGCGTACGGGGATGAGGCCGGGGTGGCCGTCGGAGACTTCGAGGCAGTTACCGCCCTCGCCGCCGCTATGAGTGGACTTGCGCCAGACCACTGAACTCGCGTCGTACTCAGGGATGTTGTTGTCCATGCTCGTAATCCTGCGCCACTGACTTCAACAGGGCCAGCGACTCGGCCGGGGAGAGTGCGGCTGCCTGAAGCAGGCTGAACGTCAAGGTGTGGCGGGCGACCGTGGCCGGATCGTCGATGAGTCTTCCCAGGTCCGGGCCTTCGACGAAGGAGAGCGGGGGCGCGTCCGCGAACTCCATCAACTTCAAGGCGCCAGTCATCGACGCGTGAGCTCCCGCGTCGTACGGAAGCACCTGAAGGATGATCCGGTGCAGCCGCATCAGGCCCACCAGGTATCCCAAAGCTTCCGCCATCACCAGGCAGCCGCCGACCTTCCGCCGCAGCACGGCCTCGTCCAGAACCACCCACAACAACGGGGTTGTTGGATCGTCGATGAGGTTCGCGCGCTCCATGCGTGCCGTCACAAGGTCGGCAATCTTCTCGTTCGGAGCGGTCGGGTGGTAGGCGCGGAACACCTCCACTGCGTACGCCTCTGTCTGGAGCAGGCCAGGGACGAGCAGGGTCGCGTACTCCTTGATGGCGGTGGCCGTCGCCTCCGCTTCTGCCGCCTCCGCGAAGTGATCCGGGTACTTGGACTTGGCCAGCGCCCCGCAGTTCCGGGCGAAGAACCCGTCCGTACCCAGGATCTCGTCGATCTGCCGGGCGTACTCCAGGTGCATCCGCCGTGTCCCGGCCTCCAGTTGGCCGATGAAGGAGCCGCTCACGAAGAGCGGTTCGCCCAGTTCGGACTGGCTGAGGCCGGCCTTCTCGCGGGCGTGGCGCAACTCTGCGCCGAGCAGGGCGCGGGGGTTGGTCGGGTCGGGGTCTCTCCTGCGGCTCATCGGCAACTCCAGGTCCAACAAGGGCGGTTGTTGGGACTCCGTCACTACCGAGCGTAGCCGCGTGCCACCACTCTGGGTGAGCAAAGAGCAACAACCAGTGTGAGGAGAGGTCTCATGGCGATGACGGCGGTGGAGCGGGAGAGAGCGGCGGAGGAAGCCGTACGGCAGTTGCGGGCCGAGCTGACCGGCGCGGGCGTGGTGCTGCCGTCGCTGAAGGTGGACGCCACAAGCCTCGCGTCGAGCGAGCCGCGCCCGCTGCTCGACCTCGGGCGCTGCAACCTGGACACGGCTCTCCGGCTCGTCGCCGCCCTCAAGGGGGCGCGGTGAGTGCGGACTTGCCGCTGGTCGGCGCGTACGCCGTGGATACGAGGACCGGCACGGTCGGGCAGGTGATGGGCCGCGAGGGCGGATACGTACAGCTGCGGCCGCCCGGCGGAGGCAGGGAGTGGAACTGCCCGCCGGACGCGGTGGCGCACGCGCCGCACGAGGTGCTGCGGGCGCGGGTGCGGGAGGCGAATCGGAGGGGGCGGCTCGGGTGACGGCGGCGGGTCGCGCCTCGACTACTCCGCGGGGGTCCTTTCCGGTGTCTCCGGGGTCGATGGGGGGTGCGGCGAGGTGGCGTCGGCGTCCGGGGCGGCGGCGCTCGGCTGCTGTGTGGCTTCCACTCGGCTGCGGAGATAGGCGAGGGTGTTGAGGGCGGTGAGGGTGCGGGGTTGTTCGGGGCCCAGTTCGCGCTCGTGGTCGGTGAGGGCTTGGCGGCCCAGGTCGAGTGCTTCTTGGTGTCGTCCGGCGTCGCTGTAGGCGACGGCGAGGTGGAGGCGGACGGTGAGGGTGTCGGGGTGGTTGGGGCCTAGTTCGCGCTCGTAGTCGGTGAGGACTCGCTCGAGAAGGTCGAGTGCTTCTTGGTGCCGTCCGGCCTCGCGGTAGGAGAGGGCGAGGCTGTGGCGAGTGGTGAGGGTGTGGAGGTGGTTGGGGCCCAGTTCGCGCTCGTGGTCGGTGAGGGCTTGGCGGCCCAGGTCGAGTGCTTCTTGGTGTCGTCCGACGCCGCTGTAGGAGACGGCGAGGCTGTGGCGAGTGGTGAGGGTGTCGAGGTGGTGGGGACCCAGCTCGCGCTCGTGGTCGGTGAGGATTTGCTCGTGCAGGGCGAGTGCTTCTTGGCGACGTCCGGCGTCGCTGTAGGAGATGGCGAGGTTGAGGCGAGCTTTGAGGGTGACGGGGTGGTTCGGGTCCAGCTCGCGCTCGCAGTCGGTGAAGATTTGCTCGCCGAGGTCGAGTGCTTCCCGGTGCCGACCGGCCTCGCGGTAGGAGATGGTGAGGCTGTTGCGGGCGGTGAAGGTCTGGGGGTGGTTCGGGCCGTGGTGCTGGATGCTTCGGTGCACAGTTACTCGGTCGTAGTCGACGGCCTGATCGAACAGCCCCGCTGCGGAAAGGCTGTTGCTGACCCGCAACACGCATCCGTGCACCTCGGGCTGCCACAAGGCGGGGTAGCTGTGTCCGTCGAGGGACTGGCAGGTGGCGCGCAGCGACGCGGCCAAGGCCCAGTCCTCGTGGCCGTGTTCGGGCCACAAGTCCAGGAGGGCGTCGGCCACCGCACGCGCCACTGTCGGCATGTCTCCCGCACGGATCGTCTCGCGCACAGCGCGAGCGGTCAGTGCGTGGATGCGGACCGGGGCCTCGTCGGTTTCCTGCCCCACTAGGGCGTACGTGCGCAGGAGGGCCAGCGCCTCCTGGACCTCCTGCTCGGTTACGGCCTGCGGAGTACGGCGTCGCAGCCACCGTCTCCGTACCGGGCGGCACGTGCGCAGGTATTGGAGGGCGGGGGACGTGGTCCACAACTGGGCGGGATGGCCCAGCGGATCGGTGAGCGAGATGAGGTGCAACAGGGGCTCGGCGAGCTGGGTCGTGTCGACCTCCCCTACCGCATCGAGGGAGATCAGGAGCGCGGTCGTGACGGGCCGGCCGTAGCCCTCGGTGTCGGCGTCCGGCGGGAGCAGGTCGCCGAGGCGGTTGCTGGTGTCGCGGAAGCGGGTCAGGTAAGTGCCGGTCGTGCAGCGCCTGTTGATCAAGTAGGCGGCGGCGTGGCCGAGGGCGAGCGGGAGACGGCCGAGTTCCTCGGCCAGCGGGCCGGCCGTCTCGGTGTCGTACAGACCGGCATGGCCCGCGTCGGTGAGGCGGCGGTGGAGGAAGGCTCGCGCCTCGTCCTGGGTGTAGAGGTCCAGCGGGATCGGGACGCGCCCCTTGCCGCTGGGTACGGCGACTTCGACGCGCGTGGTGGGCAGGGCCCG
>NZ_JAEIMH010000107.1:26045-26270 GCF_016464295.1 Streptomyces sp. N35
TGCGCCGGGGGTGGTGCCCGGCCCCCTGCGGTGGCGGGGGTTCCGGCCGGCCCACCAGGCGTCGGCGGCGGCGGGGTCGGAGATGTCGTCCAGGACGACCAGCCACCGCCGTTCGGTGGCCGCCAGCCAGGCCAGGAACGCCTGCGCCGCACCCGCGCTGTCGTCCGGCGTGCTGCCGGGCAGGCGCAGGCGCCCCCCGGCTTCCGCCTGGGCCGGGGTTGTCTG